>NZ_JBIALO010000005.1:205476-261902 GCF_042873595.1 Streptomyces sp. NPDC004629
ACGTGGGGGGGGGGGGGGGGGGGGGGGGGGGGGGGGGGGCGGGGGGGGGGGGGGGGGGGGGGGGGGGGGGGGGGCCCGCCCCCCCCCCCCCCCCCCGCCGCCGCGTTGGTGTCTAGGGGTCGTGCGGGGATCAGCGGCCGGTGCCGCCGTCGGGGTTGGGGCCCGCGTAGTCCTCGCCGTAGGCGCCCTTGGCGGGGCGGCGGCGGCGCATGGGCGGCTCGACGCCGTCGGCGAGGCGCCGGGCGGTGAGCAGGAAGCCGGTGTGGCCGATCATCCGGTGGTCGGGGCGGACGGCCAGTCCCTCGATGTGCCAGTTGCGGATCATCGTCTCCCAGGAGGTCGGTTCGTTGAAGCAGCCGATCTCTCGGATGGACTCGACGGTCCGGGCGAGCTGCGTCGTGGTGGCCACGTAGCAGCACAGGATGCCGCCGGGCACGAGCGCCTTGGAGACGGCTTCCAGGCATTCCCAGGGGGCGAGCATGTCGAGGATGACACGGTCGATGTCGGTGTCGGAGAGGTTGTCCTGGAGGTCTCCGACGGTGAGCTGCCAGGCCGGGTGCGGTCCGCCGAAGTAGCGCTCCACGTTCTGCCGGGCGATGTCGGCGAAGTCCTCGCGGCGCTCGTAGGAGTGGAGCATGCCCTGGTCGCCGATGGCCCGTAGCAGGAAGCTGCTGAGCGAGCCGGAGCCGACGCCCGCCTCCACGACGCGGGCGCCGGGGAAGATGTCGGCGAAGGCGAGGATCTGGCCCGCGTCCTTCGGGTAGACGACGGCGGCCCCGCGGGGCATGGACAGGACGTAATCGGGGAGCAGGGGGCGCAGCGCGAGGTAGGCGACGTTTCCGGTGGTGCGGACAACGCTGCCCTCGGGAGCGCCGATCAGTTCGTCGTGCGGGAAGGAACCCTTGTGGGTGTGGAAGTTCTTCCCGGCTTCGAGCGTGAACGTGTAGTGGCGGCCCTTGGGGTCGGTCAGCTGTACCTGGTCCCCGACCTTGAAGGGCCCGCGCCTGCGGGCGGCACCGGTCGGTTCGGACATGTGACCAGCCTACCGGTTCCCTGCCGGGGGCTTGACCGGTGAAGTGGGGCTCAGCTGGGTTTGCCGACGATGGCGCTGCCGCTTGGTGAGGTGGGTGCGGGGGCGGGTGCGTTGTGGCCGAGCGCGCAGTTCCCCGCGCCCCTGGGGGCGTTTCAGGTGGGTCGGGCCATTGCCTTGACGAAGGCTCGTTCCACGTCCGCTGCCGACAGGACTCCGTAGATCTCGCCGGTCTTCTCCACCACCAGGTACTCGGTCGCCGGGGTGGCCCGCAGGACGTCGAGGAGGTCCTCGCCCGCCAGTTCGGCGGAGACGCGCATGCCGTCGGTGAGTTCCTGGGCGAGACCGCTGACGGCCACCCAGGGGCGGCGGTGCTCGGGTACGCCGACGATGGCGGCCTCGCGGACCAGGGAGAGCGGGTGGCCGTCGGCGTCGACGACGACGAGGGCGCGGGCGCCTGCGGCGTTGGCGCGGCGCAGTGCCTCGGACAGCGGGGTGTCGGTCTCCACCGGGACCGCGCGACGGGTCAGGGTGCGGGCCCGCAGCTCCGGTAGGTGCTCGCGCAGCCTGGCCATCCGCAGGCTGTTGCCGGCGCCGGTCCAGATGATCGCGGCGAGGATGGCGGCGAGCAGGGCGTCGGTGACGGTGTCCATGCCGCTGATGTCCTGGGCGTCGGAGCCGAGGGCGCCGGACTGGTTGAGCAGCGGGAGGCCGATCAGGACGGAGATGGCGAGGGCGCGGCCGACCCAGGCGGCGGCCACGGTGCCGCTCATGGGCCTGCCGGTGATCTTCCAGACGACGGCGCGGAGCATCCGGCCGCCGTCGAGGGGAAGGCCGGGCAGGAGGTTGAACGCGGCAACGATGAGGTTGGAGATCATCAGGCCGGCCAGCAGGACGCCGGGTACGGTGCCGGGCTCGACGGGCTGCATGGCCAGGTAGAACAGGCCGGCGAGGACGAGTGAGAGCAGCGGTCCGACGAAGGCGAGGACGAACTCGCGTCCGGGGGTTTCGGCCTCCTTCTCGATCTCGGAGACGCCGCCGAAGAACTGGAGCTGGATGCGACGGACCGGGAGTTTGAAGCGGATGGCGGCGACGGTGTGGGCGAGTTCGTGGACGAGGACGGAGGCGTAGAAGGCGACCGCGAAGAAGAGGGACACCAGGTAGCGGGCGGCGCCCAGCTCCGGCAGCACCCGGTCGAGCTGGCCGCCGAACACCCAGGTGATCAGTGCGGCGACGAGGAACCAGCTGGGCGCGACGTACACGGGCACCCCGAAGGGCCGTCCCATGAGCAGCCCGCCGCCGGGCCCCTTGGGGCGCTCGGGCGGCTGTCCGAGCGCCTTGCCGGAGTCGGCGTGGGCGCGCGGCTCGCCGTCGTCGTCCGGCCGTCCGACGGGTGCCGGGTGCGGGCCGGCGGGCCGCCCGGTCGGCGTGCGACGGTCGGTTGCGTCGGTGGAGCCGGGGGCCGGGGCGTGCTCGGATCGCGGGGCCGGGGCCGCGGGGGCGGGGTGCTCGGCGGGTACGTCGTCCGCGGCCGGGTCGTGCGACGGGCCGTGTCCGGTCGTGGTGGCGGGGTCGGGTCCGGGTTCCGATGCGCGTTCGGAGGGGGGCTCGGCCGCGGTGTCCGCGTCGGACGCGGGCTCGGTCCGTGCGGTGGGTTCGGTGGTGCGGGTGGGCTCGCCGGCCGCGGCGCTGTCGTCGGTGCCGTTGCCGTTGCCGTCGTCGGTGCCGTTGCTCGGGGCCGTCGGACCTGCGGGGCGCTCGGCCGGCTCGTCGTTGCCGGACCGCGGCTGCCCGCTCCCGCCGCTCACGTCCACGGTGTCCCCTCGTTCGAAGCGTCTTCCGCGCCTGGCGGCGGAAGGGTCTGTGGTCGATGGTATGCGGCCGTCGTCGTGCGTTCCGCCCCGGCACCCCCCGTGTTCGCCCCGCGGACGGCGGGCGGGCGGCGCGGCCGGGTCACTGTCAGTGGCGGCACGTATGGTCTGTGCTCATGGACAGCAGCATCGAGGGTGCCACGGAGGCCGGTCACGGCGACAGCGGGGAGGGGGATCCAGCGGTCGCGGGGGTGGCGGCGCAGGGGGCGGCGGACGGCGGTTCGGGCCGTCCGCCCGGCTCGACCGAGGCGGGTGCGGCTGGGGCGGGTGCGGCCGTGACCGCCGGGGCCGTCGCCGCGCCGCCCGTCTCGCTGTCGCCGTCCCGGGTCGGCGACTTCATGCAGTGCCCGCTGCTGTACCGGTTCCGGGTGATCGACCGGCTCCCGGAGAAGCCCAGTGAGGCGGCGACCCGGGGCACCCTGGTGCACGCGGTGCTGGAGCGGCTCTTCGACGCGCCCGCGGCGGAGCGGACCGCGCCCCGCGCCAAGTCGCTGATCCCCGGCCAGTGGGACCGGCTGCGGGAGACGAGGCCCGAGGTCGTGGAGTTGTTCGCGGACGACCCGCAGGGCGAACGGCTCGCGCGCTGGCTCGGCGAGGCGGAGCAGTTGGTGGAGCGCTGGTTCACGCTGGAGGATCCGAGCCGGCTGGAACCGGCCGAGCGGGAGATGTTCGTCGAGGCCGAGTTGGAGTCGGGGCTGCGGCTGCGCGGGATCATCGACCGGGTCGATGTGGCCCCCACCGGCGAGGTGCGGATCGTCGACTACAAGACGGGCAAGGCGCCGAGACCGGAGTACGCGGAGGGTGCGCTGTTCCAGATGAAGTTCTACGCGCTGGTCGTGTGGCGGCTGAAGCGGGTGGTGCCGCGCCGGCTCCAGCTCGTCTACCTGGGCAGCGGCGATGTGCTGACGTACGACCCCGTGCTCGCCGATCTCGAACGGGTCGAGCGCAAGCTGCTGGCGCTGTGGGAGGCGATCCGGCAGGCCACCGAGACGGGTGACTGGCGTCCGCGGCCGACCCGGCTGTGCGGCTGGTGCGACCACCAGGCGCACTGCCCGGAGTTCGGCGGCACTCCCCCGCCCTATCCGCTGCCGGTGAGGGGGGCCGAGTCCCCGGGCGTCCCGCAGGGCAGAATGGGGCCGGGCTAGCGAAGGAGACTTATGGCCATCCGCGTCCTACTGGTCGACGACCAGCCGCTGCTGCGCACCGGGTTCCGGATGATCCTGGAGGCGGAGCAGGACATCGCGGTCGTGGGCGAGGCCGGAGACGGCCTCCAGGCCCTCGATCAGGTGCGTGCCCTTCAGCCGGATGTGGTGCTGATGGACATCCGCATGCCGCGGATGGACGGGGTGGAGGCGACCCGGCAGATCTCCGGTCCGGGACGTGACGGCCCGGCGAAGGTGCTGGTGCTGACCACGTTCGATCTCGACGAGTACGTGGTGGAGGCGCTGCGGGCCGGGGCGAGCGGCTTCCTGTTGAAGGACGCGCCCGCCAACGAACTCGTCCAGGCGATCCGGGTGGTGGCCGACGGTGAGGCGATGCTGGCGCCGAGCATCACCCGTCGGCTGCTGGACAAGTACGCGACGCATCTGCCGTCCGGTGAGGAGCCGGTGCCGGACACGCTGCACACGCTCACCGAGCGTGAGGTTGAGGTGTTGAAGCTGGTGGCGCGCGGCCTGTCGAACGCCGAGATCGCGGCGGACCTGTTCGTCAGCGAGACCACGGTGAAGACACACGTCGGGCATGTGCTGACGAAGCTGGGCCTGCGGGACCGGGTGCAGGCGGCGGTGTACGCGTACGAGAGCGGGTTGGTGCGCCCCGGCGCGCAGTGACGGTCCGGGCGTGACGTGGGGCGTACCGGCACGCCCCTGGGGGTCCGCCGGGAGGTCCGCCGGCCGTCGGAGAGCTACGAGAGCCCCGGGGGCGCCTCTTCCGTGGAAGGTGCGCCCCCGGGGCTCTCGCGGGTTCGGGGTCCGGCGGGGTGTGTGTCAGCCGCTCACGCCGCGGCCCAGCTCCCACAGTTGGAGCGAGGAGGACGAGTTGATGGCGTACGCGGCGCCCGTGATGTCGTCCCGCGCGGCGACGTACTGCTTGCCCTGCCACAGCGGCAGGAGGGGGACGTCATCGGCGACGATGTCCTGGATGCGGGTGAGGGTCTTGGCGGCGCCGAGCCGGTCGGCCTCGCGGCGGGACTCCGGGATCAGGGTGTTGATGATCTCGGGGTTGGCGTACGGGGAGGCGAGGAAGTTGTCCTTGTCGAGGAACGGCGCCAGGTAGCTGTCGGGGTCGGGGAAGTCGGGGAACCACCCCATGCCGTAGACGTCGTACTTGCCCTTGCGCTCGTCGGTCTGGTAGGTGGACCAGGGCCAGCCCTTGACGCTGACGTCGAACAGACCGCTGTCGTTGAGCTGCTTCTGCAGGACCTCGAACTCCTGCTTGGTGGCGGCGCCGTAGTGGTCGGTCGTGTAGTGCAGGGTGAGCTTCACGGGCGCGGTGACGCCGGCCTTGTCGAGCAGCGACTTGGCCTGGTTGACGTCGGGCTCGCCGTACTTGTTGAAGAACGAGTTGGAGTGCCCGGTGATGCCGGCCGGGACCAGCGAGTACAGCGGCTCGGCCTGGGAGCCGTACACCTTGGAGACCAGTTCGGCGCGGTTGATGACCTTGGCCATCGCCTGGCGGACGGCCTTTTCCTTCACGGTCGGCGCGTTGGTGTTGAAGCCGAGGTAGCGGATCTCCAGACCGGCCATCTCGACGAGGCTGACGTGCTCGTCGCTGCCGGCGTCGAGCTTGCGGATCTGCGCCGGCGTCATGGCGCGGGTCATGACGTCGATGTCGCCCTTGTCGAGGGCGGCGCCCATCGCGTCCGCGTCGCCGAAGGAGCGCATCTCGACCTTGCCGTTGTTCACCTTCAGACTCCCCTTGTAGTGGGGGTTCTTGGTGAAGGTGGCCGAGACGATCTCGTTGTCCTTGACGTCGGCCTTCATCGAGTAGGGGCCGGAGCCGTCCACTGCGAAGCCGTCGCGCAGCTTGTCCTTGGCGTAGTCCTTGGCGTTAACGATGCCCGCGACCGGGGTGGACAGCTTGAACGGGAAGGTGGCGTCCGCGGTCTTGAGGTGGAAGATCACCTCACGGTCGCCCTGGGTCTCGATGGTGTCGATGGTGGAGAGCAGGGCGAACACACCGCTGTCCGCCTTGATGCGCAGCGCCCGCTCCATCGAGTACTTGACGTCCTCGGCGGTGACGTCGTCGCCGTTGGCGAACTTCAGCCCATCGCGCAGCTTGCAGGCGTACCGCTCGTTGCCGCTGTCGGTGAAGCCGCAGCTCTCGGCGGCCTCGGGCACCGGGTCACCGTCACCCTTGGGCTGCGTCATCAGGGTCTGGACGGTCTGGCGCAGCACGTTCCAGGAGCCGACGTCGTACGCGTAGGCGGGGTCGAGGGGGGCCGGGGCGTCCTTGGTGGCGGTGAACCGGTCGGTGGTGCCGACGACGATCGCGCCGCCGCCATCACTCCCGCTGTCGGAACCACCGCATGCGGCGAGCACCGGCGCGAGCAGGCCCGCCATGGCCGGCAGCACCAAAGTCTTGCGGTTCATGCTCGAATTTCTCCAGGGCTGTTCGAGTCCGTGTACCCGGCATGCAGGGGTGTTGCGGCCGATCACGGGGGTAAGGGCGATGTTCTCGCGACGAGATTAGTCCGCGCCCGCACGCCGCTTCACGGCCACGGGAGTTGAGCCCCCATCACGCAGTGAAACCGGGCGTGGACGCACCGAAAACCCGACAGCAGCAGGATTAGTGCAGCGTTCCATCAATCGGGACACATGGTCGTGCGGAGGTTGCCCGAGCGGGGATGGCTTGCATAGGTCCCGATGGATGTCGACCCCCGGGAAAGTGGCAAACCTCACATCCTCAAGCCGGCCGAGCGTAAGCGGAATTCGGCCAGTCGGCCGACTTTGCCTTCGCCGTGGTGTACGGCGGCGGATTCCGGCCCCTGTGGGTTTGGCACGTCGGGTGCGCGGCTAGCGCATATCCGTCATCAGGCCGCGCAGAAAGGCCAGATCGACCTCTTCGAGGGAGCCGACGACGGTGCGCCGGGCGGTCGGCGGGATGGGGGCGACGGACGGCACGGCGACCACCCGGCAGCCGGCGGCCTCGGCCGCCGCGACGCCGGTCGCGGTGTCCTCGACGACCGCGCATCTGGCCGGGTCCACGCCGAGGCCGGCCGCGGCGAGCAGATACGGGTCGGGGTGCGGCTTGGTGCGGGAGACCTCGTCGCCCGCGATGGACAGGCCGAAGTGCTGGGGGCCGAGGGAGACCATGACGCGGTCGATGATGCGGCGGTGGGAGGCGGAGACCAGGGCCGTGGGGATCTCCTGCTCGTACAGCTCGGCGAGCAGCCGGATCGCGCCGGGCATCAGCGGCAGGGTGCGGCCGATGCGGTCCTCGAACCCCTCGTTGAGCAGCACCGACAGCTCGGCGAGGGTGATGTCGGCGCCGGTGGCCTCGATCAGGAAGCCGGCGCTGCGGGTCATCGGGCCGCCGACGACGACGTGGCGCCAGGACTGGTCGAGGGTGTGGCCGAGGGTGGCGAAGACCTCGACCTCGACCTCCCACCAGAAGCCTTCGGTGTCCACCAGAGTGCCGTCCATGTCCAGGAGGACGGCCTGCAGAGCCGAGCCTTCCGCCGAACGGGTTCCGAGCGCGGGGACCGTAGCGGTCATCCTGGCGCACCTCCTTGAGGGACGATCAGGCCGGTTCCCATGCGGGGAACCGGCCTGCGGTGGACCGACCAGTGTACGTCCCCACCGGCCGAACCGCGCACCACGACCCGCGACCAGCCGATACCCCAGGTAACCCTGCCCCGCCCAGAACGCCCCCTCCTGACCAGCCAAAACCCCCGAACCCCGCCTCGCCGCCCACGGCCGCCCCCCGGTAAGGCAAGCGTCCGGGGCATGGTGAGCGGACTCGAGCACGGTGAGCGGGTACGGGCACGACGGGCGGGGGCGGGCACGGCAGGCGGGGGCGGGCGCAGGGCCGGTTGTGAGCACGGCGCGGCCTGCGCGGGCACGGTGAGCGGGTGCGAGCACGGCGGGCGGCCTGCGCGGGCACGGCGGGCGGGGGCAGGCACAGCGGGCGGTCAGCACGGGCACGGTGAGCGGACACGGCGCAGCGGGCGGCCTGCGCGGGCACGGTGAGCGGGGCGAGCACGGCGGGCGGTCGGCGCGAGCACGGCGGGCGGGGGCGAGCACGGCGGGCGGTCGGCGCGGTGGGCAAGGCGCGAGCACGGCGGGCGGGGGCGAGCACGGCGGGCGGTCGGCGCGGTGGGCAAGGCGCGGGCACGGCGGGCGGGGGCGGGCGCAGCGGGCGGCCGGGCGTGAGCACGGAAGCCCGGGTGTGAGCACGGCGGACGGGCGTGGACGCGGCGGGCCCGCGTGGACGCAGCGGGCCCGCGTGGACGCAGCGGGCGGGCGCGAGCACGGTGGGCGGGCACGGACACGGTGAGTAGGTCCGGGTGCAGCGGCCGGTTGCGAGCACGGCGGTCAGGCGCGGGCACGGCGGTCAGGCGCGGGCACAGCGGGCGGCCGGGCGCGAGCACGGTAGCCCGGGTGTGAGCGCGGTGAGCGGGCGCGGCGGCCAGGCGGAGGTGCGCGAGTCAGCGGGGGCACAGCCGCTGCTGACAGCGGCGGACGGGCGCAGGTGCGGTGCGTGGCACGGCGGGTGGGCATGGGCGCCGCGGCTGGAGAGAGGCTCGGGCGGGCCCCGCTGGCCCGTCGCGCCACCTCCTCGGACCGGCGCCCGGCCGTGACAGGCGCAAACGAGATTCCGCGCCTGCCGACGAGCACGCACCGGCACCAACTGGACACACGGGACGCCCCCGAGAACCCGGCCCGGGGCCGAGCCGGGCGCGCGTGGACGCCTCCGAGAGGCCCAGGACGGGTCCGGGTACGCGCGGACGCAGGCACAGCGGGCCGACGCGAGCGCAGCGGGCGGGCACGGCGCAGCGGCCGAGGGCCGGCGCGGTGGCCGGGCGCGGGCAGGCGTGGCGGGGGGCTAGTGAGACGCCCCGGGCGCACCCCTGTGGGCCCAGCGCGCCGCTCCCGCGGACGAGCGCCCGGCCGTGACTCGCGCGGACGAGAACCCACCCGCCGACCCGACACCCACCGGACACACACGCGGACGCCCGCGAGGGCCGCGCCCCGGGAGCACACACACGGCCCCCGAGACCTGGGGCCCAGCCGGACGCGCGGGCGTCTCCGAGGCCCGGGGCATGCCCAATGCACGTTGCCCCCAGGGGGCCCGGGGGCCAGGCCGAATACGCGATGTCTCCGAGGGCCCCCCGGGGCCGGCCGGTTCAGGCGCCCCCGCGGGAAAGCCACCCCGTGCGGGAAATGGCCCCGTGCGGGAAGCCACCGCGCGGAAAAACCACCCCTGCAGGAAGCCGCCCCACGCAGCACGCCACCCCCGCCGGAAAGCCACCCCGCGCCGGAAGCCCCCCGCCGAAAAGCCACCCCGTGTGGGAAGCCACCCCCGCCGAAAGGCCACCCCACGTAGCACGCCCCCCGCCGGAAAGCCACCTCACACAGCACGCCACCCCCCTGCCGGAAAGCCACCCGTGCGGGAAACCACCCGCACCGGAAAGCCACCCCTGCAGGAAGCCACCCCGTGCCGGAAGCCGCCCCCGCCGGAAAGCCACCCCGTGCAGGAAGCCACGCCCTGCCGGAACCACGGGGTGGGATTAGCGGGCGTTGAAGTACTTGGCTTCTGGGTGGTGGATGACGATGGCGTCCGTGGACTGTTCGGGGTGGAGCTGGAACTCCTCCGAGAGGCGGACGCCGATGCGCTCCGGGCGGAGGAGTTCGGCGATCTTGGTCCGGTCCTCCAGGTCGGGGCAGGCGCCGTAGCCGAGGGAGAAGCGGGCGCCCCGGTACTTCAGGGCGAACATGTCCTCCATGTCCGCCGGGTCCTCACCGGCGAAGCCCAGCTCGGAACGGACCCTGGCGTGCCAGTACTCGGCCAGCGCCTCCGCCAACTGCACGGACAGGCCGTGCAGTTCGAGGTACTCCCGGTAGGAGTCGGATGCGAAGAGCCGCGCCGTCTCCTCGCCGATCCGCGAGCCGACGGTGACGACCTGGAGGCCGACCACGTCGGTCTCGCCCGACTCCTCCGGACGGAAGAAGTCGGCCAGGCACAGCCGGCGGCCGCGGCGCTGACGCGGAAAGGTGAACCGTGTGCGCTCGTTGCCCCGGTCGTCCAGGATGATCAGGTCGTCGTCCTTGGACACACAGGGGAAGTACCCGTAGACGACGGCGGCTTCGAGAAGGTTCTCCGTCTGGAGCCGGTCCAGCAGCCCGCGCAGCCGCGGCCTGCCCTCGGTCTCGACGAGTTCCTGGTAGCTGGGTCCGTCGCCGGTGCGGGCCTGCTTCAGCCCCCACTGCCCCTTGAACAGCGCGCCCTCGTCCAGCCAGCTCGCGTACTCCTTGAGCTGGATGCCCTTGATGACGCGGGTGTCCCAGAACGGCGGCGTGGGCACGGGGTTGTCGGTGGCGACGTCCGAGCGGACGTGGCCCTCCTCCGGCCGTTCCTCGGTCTCGACGGCCGCCGCCGGACGCACCCGGCGCTGCCTCAGCTCCGGCAGCTTCGCCCCGGGCAGGCCCCGCTTCACGCCGACGAGCGCGTCCATCAGGCGCAGGCCCTCGAACGCGTCGCGGGCGTAGCGGACCTCGCCCTCGTACAGCTCGTGCAGGTCCTGCTCGACGTAGGCCCGGGTCAGGGCGGCGCCGCCGAGGATCACGGGGTAGGTCGCCGCGAGGCCCCGCTGGTTCAGTTCCTCCAGGTTCTCCTTCATGATCACCGTGGACTTGACCAGCAGCCCGGACATGCCGATGACGTCCGCCCGGTGCTCATCGGCCGCCTCCAGGATGGCCGAGACCGGCTGCTTGATGCCGAGGTTGACGACGTTGTAGCCGTTGTTGGACAGGATGATGTCGACGAGGTTCTTGCCGATGTCGTGCACGTCGCCGCGCACGGTGGCGAGCACGATCGTGCCCTTGCCCACCTCTCCCTGGCCGTCGGCCACCTTCTCCATGTGCGGTTCCAGGTGGGCCACCGCCGCCTTCATCACCTCGGCGGACTGCAGGACGAACGGCAGTTGCATCTGGCCGGAGCCGAACAGCTCGCCGACCACCTTCATGCCGTCGAGGAGGGTTTCGTTGACGATGTCGAGGGCCTTGCGGGTCCGCAGGGCCTCGTCGAGATCGGCGTCCAGGCCGTTGCGTTCGCCGTCGATGATGCGCCGCTTCAGGCGCTCCTCCAGCGGCAGGGCGGCCAGTTCCTCGGCCTTGCCCGCCTTCAGCGACTTCGCGGTGGCGCCCTCGAAGAGCGCCATCAGCTTCTGCAGCGGGTCGTAGCCCTCCTCGCGGCGGTCGTAGATGAGGTCGAGGGCCGTGCGCACCTGCTCCTCGTCGAAACGGGCGATCGGCAGGATCTTGGAGGCGTGCACGATGGCCGAGTCCAGGCCGGCCTTCACGCACTCGTCGAGGAAGACCGAGTTGAGCAGGATGCGGGCGGCCGGATTGAGCCCGAAGGAGATGTTCGACAGGCCGAGCGTGGTCTGCACGGCGGGGTGGCGGCGCTTGAGCTCGCGGATCGCCTCGATGGTGGCGATGCCGTCCTTGCGGGACTCCTCCTGGCCGGTGCAGATGGTGAAGGTCAGGGTGTCGATGAGGATGTCGTCCTCGCGGATGCCCCAGTTCCCGGTCAGGTCGTCGATCAGCCGTTCGGCGATCTCGACCTTCTTCTGCGGCGTGCGGGCCTGGCCCTCCTCGTCGATGGTCAGCGCGATCAGCGCGGCGCCGTGCTCCCGGGCCAGCTCGGTGACCTTCGCGAACCGGGATTCCGGGCCGTCGCCGTCCTCGTAGTTCACCGAGTTGATGACCGCACGGCCGCCCAGTTTCTCCAGGCCGGCCCGGATGACGTCCACCTCGGTGGAATCGAGCACGATCGGCAGGGTGGACGCGGTGGCGAAGCGGCCGGCGAGTTCGTCCATGTCGGCGACGCCGTCACGGCCGACGTAGTCCACGCACAGGTCGAGCATGTGCGCGCCCTCGCGGATCTGTTCGCGTGCGATCTCGACGCAGTCGTCCCAGCGGCCCTCCAGCATGGCCTCGCGGAACTTCTTGGAGCCGTTGGCGTTCGTCCGCTCCCCGATCGCCAGGTAGGAGGTGTCCTGGCGGAACGGCACCGACTGGTACAGGGAGGCCGCGCCCGGCTCGGGCCGCGGGCTGCGCTCGGGCGGGGTGACGCCCTGGACGCGCTCGACGACCTGGCGCAGGTGCTCGGGGGTGGTGCCGCAGCAGCCGCCGACCAGCGAGAGGCCGTATTCACGGACGAAGGTCTCCTGGGCGTCGGCCAGCTCCGGCGCGGTCAGCGGGTACTCGGCGCCGTCCTTGCCGAGGACCGGCAGGCCCGCGTTGGGCATGCAGGACAGCGGGATGCGGGCATTGCGGGCGAGGTAGCGCAGGTGTTCGCTCATCTCGGCCGGGCCGGTGGCGCAGTTCAGGCCGATAATGTCGATGCCGAGCGGTTCCAGCGCGGTCAGGGCCGCGCCGATCTCGGAGCCGAGCAGCATGGTGCCGGTGGTCTCGACGGTGACGGACACGATGACCGGCAGGTCCAGGCCGAGGGCGGCAAGGCCCCGGCGAGCGCCGAGAACGGCGGCCTTGGTCTGCAGCAGGTCCTGGGTGGTCTCCACCAGCAGCGCGTCGGCACCGCCCGCGACCAGGCCCTCGGCGTTGCGCTGGTAGGCGTCGCGCAGGGTGGTGTAGGCGGCGTGGCCGAGCGTGGGCAGTTTGGTGCCGGGGCCGATGGAGCCGAGGACCCAGCGCTGCCGGCCGTCGCCCGCGGTGAACCCGTCGGCGACCTCGCGGGCCACGCGGGCGCCGGCCTCGGACAGTTCGTACACGCGGTCGGCGATGTCGTACTCGGCCATCGCCGCGTGGTTGGCCCCGAAGGTGTTGGTCTCGACGCAGTCCACGCCCACGGCGAAGTAGGCCTCGTGGACGGAGCGGACGATGTCGGGGCGGGTCACGTTGAGGATCTCGTTGCAGCCCTCAAGGTTCTCGAAGTCGTCGAGTGTGGGCTCCTGTGCCTGGAGCATGGTGCCCATCGCTCCGTCGGCGACCACCACACGGGTGGCGAGCGCCTCTCGGAGTGCGGACACGCGGGTCCGGCTGTCGGCTGAAGGGGTCGGTGGCGACGAGGCCATGTAAGGGCTCCCTGGAGTGCGACGGCTGTCGGCTATGCGGTCGTCCGGACGGACCCGGAGCAGGCGCACGGCGCCAGGGTAACCGGGAGTGGGCTTGGATGGGCAGGGCGTCCACGGGACGGACGGCTGTGGCGGACGGGTCAGGCGGGCGTCGGTAAGGGCGTCACGCAGGGCGACCGACCCATTAGCGGGAGGTCGGCATGGACCGGTAGTGTTCGACATTGCCGAACGATGGCGGCGGGTGCCGCTTGGGGTCGCACAGCCGAGGGGACGGAGGCGGTACGGCGATGACACGGAACATCCAGTCGCTCGAACGGGCGGCCGCGATGCTGCGGCTGCTCGCGGGCGGCGAGCGACGGCTCGGTCTGTCGGACATCGCTTCCTCCCTGGGCCTGGCAAAGGGCACCGCCCACGGCATCCTGCGCACCCTCCAGCAGGAGGGGTTCGTGGAGCAGGACGAGCCTTCGGGGCGGTACCAGCTCGGCGCCGAGCTGCTGCGCCTCGGCACCACCTACCTCGATGTGCACGAGCTGCGGGCGCGGGCCCTGGTATGGACGGACGACCTGGCCCGCTCCAGCGGCGAGAGCGCCTACCTGGGCGTCCTGCACCAGCACGGCGTGCTGATCGTGCACCACGTCTTCCGGCCGGACGACAGCCGGCAGGTCCTGGAGATCGGGGCCATGCAGCCGCTGCACTCCACGGCCATGGGCAAGGTGCTGTCGGCCTACGACCCGGTGGCGCACAGCGAGGCGCTTGAGGCCGACCGCAAGGCGTTCACCGATCGCACCGTGTGCGATCCGGAGGGCTTCGAGCAGGTCCTGGACATCACGCGCGCGCGGGGGTACGCGGCGGACGTGGAGGAGACCTGGCAGGGCGTGGCCTCGGTGGCCGCGCCCGTCCACGACCGGCGGCGGATGCCGGTGGGCGCGGTCGGTGTCACCGGCGCGGTGGAGCGGCTGTGCCCGGACGGCGAGCTGCGCCCCGAGCTGATCGCGGCCGTGCGGGACTGTGCCCGCGCGGTGTCGCGCGATCTGGGCGCCGGGCGGTTCTGACCCCACCCCCTTCGACCGCTCCCTTCGACCGATCACTTGGACTGATCGCTTCGACCGAGGCCGGTTCGCCTGTCGGCGTGCCGGCCTTCGCCGTATTCCGGCACCGGTCACCCGCAGCGATCAATGACGATCAATAACGATCGGAGTTTCGCAACGAAACACTTGACTCGTGCGTAACACCGGAGCAAGACTCCCGTCCAACGGTCGGCATTGTCGAACACCTACCGGCAATACGCGCTAGAGTGTGACAACGCCAAGGGCCGGCATCGCTCTCACCCCGAGGGCACCAGAACCCCCGGAGGGACCCGGGGTTCGGCTTTCCTGGACGAAGGACAAAGGAGTCGCGGGTGTCCAGCTCCGACATCTTCATCGGCGAGACCATCGGTACCGCCATACTCATCCTGCTCGGCGGCGGCGTCTGCGCCGCCGTCACGCTGAAGGCTTCCAAGGCCCGTAACGCCGGCTGGCTCGCCATCGCCTTCGGGTGGGGCTTCGCCGTGCTCACGGCGGCCTACACCTCGGCGCCCCTGTCCGGCGCCCACCTCAACCCGGCCGTGACGCTCGCGCTCGCGATCAAGGACGACGACTTCGGCAACCTGCCCGTCTACTGGGGCGGCCAGTTGCTCGGCGCCATGATCGGCGCCGCACTGGTCTGGGTGGCGTACTACGGCCAGTTCCACGCGCACCTCACCGACCGGGAGATCGTCGGCGGTCCGGGCGCCCAGGCCACGACGCCCACGCGGGTCAAGGCCGTCGAGGCCGAGGAGCCCGCCGCCGGTCCGGTCCTCGGCATCTTCTCCACCGGTCCGGAGATCCGGCACGCGGTGCAGAACCTCGCCACGGAGATCATCGGCACGCTGGTGCTGGTCCTCGCCATCCTCACGCAGGGCCTGAACGACCAGGGCAACGGCCTCGGCACCGTGGGCGCCCTGATCACCGCGCTGGTGGTCGTCTCCATCGGTCTGTCCCTCGGCGGCCCGACGGGTTACGCGATCAACCCGGCCCGTGACCTCGGCCCGCGCATCGTGCACGCCCTGCTCCCCCTGCCCAACAAGGGCGGCTCCGACTGGAGCTACGCCTGGATCCCGGTGGTCGGTCCACTGATCGGCGGCGCCGTCGCTGCGGGCATCTACAACGTCGCATTTGCTTAGAAGCACCCCCGCTTCCCCCGAGCCGCACAGCAGGCGCCGCAAGCCCTCACCCCACGGAACCTCCAGGAGCACACAGTGACCGACGCCCACACCGCAGGGCCCTTCATCGCCGCGATCGACCAGGGCACGACCTCCAGCCGCTGCATCGTCTTCGACCGGGACGGCCGCATCGTCTCCGTCGACCAGAAGGAGCACGAGCAGATCTTCCCGAAGCCGGGCTGGGTCGAGCACGACGCGAACGAGATCTGGACCAACGTCCAGGAAGTCGTCACCAAGGCCATCGAGAAGGCCGGCATCACCCGCGACGACATCAAGGCCATCGGCATCACCAACCAGCGCGAGACCACCGTCCTGTGGGACAAGAACACCGGCCGGCCCGTCCACAACGCCATCGTCTGGCAGGACACCCGCACCGACGCCCTGTGCATGGAACTCGGGCGCAACGTCGGCCAGGACCGCTTCCGCCGCGAGACCGGTCTCCCGCTGGCCTCCTACTTCGCCGGCCCCAAGGCCCGCTGGCTGCTGGACCACGTCGACGGGCTGCGTGAGCGCGCCGAGGCCGGCGACATCCTCTTCGGCACCATGGACTCCTGGGTCATCTGGAACCTGACCGGCGGTGTCGACGGCGGCCGCCACGTCACGGACGTCACCAACGCCTCCCGCACCCTGCTGATGAACCTGCACACGATGCAGTGGGACGACAAGATCTGCGAGTCCATCGGCGTCCCCGAGCAGATCCTCCCCGAGATCCGTTCGTCCGCCGAGGTCTACGGCGAGGTCACCGGCGGCCGGCTCGGTGACCTGCTCGGCGGCATCCCGGTGGCCTCCGCGCTCGGCGACCAGCAGGCGGCCCTGTTCGGCCAGACCTGTTTCGCCGAGGGCGAGACCAAGTCGACGTACGGCACCGGCACCTTCATGGTGATGAACACCGGTGACAAGATCATCAACTCGTACGCGGGCCTGCTGACCACGGTCGGCTACAAGATCGGTGACCAGCCGACGGTCTACGCCCTGGAGGGCTCGATCGCCGTCACCGGCGCGCTGGTGCAGTGGATGCGCGACCAGATGGGCCTGATCTCCACCGCCGCCGAGATCGAGACGCTCGCGCTGTCGGTCGAGGACAACGGCGGCGCCTACTTCGTGCCGGCGTTCTCCGGTCTGTTCGCCCCGCACTGGCGCTCCGACGCCCGCGGTGTGATCGCCGGCCTGACCCGGTACGTCACCAAGGCGCACCTTGCCCGTGCCGTCCTGGAGGCCACCGCCTGGCAGACCCGGGAGATCGCGGACGCCATGACCAAGGACTCCGGCGTCGAACTGGCCACCCTGAAGGTCGACGGCGGCATGACCGCCAACAACCTGCTCATGCAGACCCTCGCCGACGTCCTGGACGCCCCGGTGGTGCGCCCGATGGTCGCCGAGACGACCTGCCTGGGCGCCGCCTACGCCGCCGGTCTCGCCGTCGGCTTCTGGAACAACACCGACGACCTGCGCGCCAACTGGCGCCGGGCCGCCGAGTGGACGCCCCGCATGGACGCGGAGACCCGCGACCGTGAATACAAGAACTGGCTCAAGGCCGTCGAGCGGACCATGGGCTGGATCGAGCACGAGGAGTAAGCACCCGACATGACCAGTCAGCCCACCCTGCAGTCCGTGCCCGCTCTGGGAACGCGTCCGGCCTACGGCGCCAACCCGAGCCGCGCCGAGACCCGGGAACAGCTCGCCAGGGCGTCGTACGACCTTCTTGTGATCGGCGGCGGCATCCTCGGCATCTCCACCGCCTGGCACGCCGCGCAGTCCGGTCTCAGGGTGGCTCTGGTCGACGCCGGCGACTTCGCCGGTGCCACCTCGTCCGCCTCCTCCAAGCTGCTCCACGGCGGCCTGCGCTATCTGCAGACCGGCGCGGTGAAGCTGGTCGCGGAGAACCACTTCGAACGCCGCGCGGTCTCCCGCCAGGTGGCCCCCCACCTGGCGAATCCGCTCACCTTCTACCTCCCCGTGTACAAGGGCGGGCCGCACGGCGCGGCGAAGCTCGGGGCGGGTGTCTTCGCGTACTCGGCGCTGTCCGCGTTCGGGGACGGCGTGGGCCATCTGCTCTCCCCGGCGAAGGCCGCGCAGGACGTGCCCGAGCTGCGCACCGAGAACCTGCGGGCCGTGGCCGTGTACGGCGACGACCAGATGAACGACGCGCGCATGGCGCTGATGACGGTCCGCGCGGCCGTCGAGGCGGGCGCCGTCGTCCTCAACCACGCCGAGGTGACCGGGCTGCGCTTCACCCGGGGCCGGGTCACCGGCGCCGAGCTGACGGACCGGCTGTCCGGCGACGAGTTCGGCGTGGACGCCCGGCTGGTGCTCAACGCGACCGGCCCGTGGGTGGACCGTCTGCGCGCGCTGGAGGACCCGAACGCCGCGCCGTCGATCCGTCTGTCGAAGGGCGCGCACCTGGTGCTCAGGCGCACCGCCCCCTGGAAGGCGGCGCTCGCCACCCCGATCGACAAGTACCGCATCACCTTCGCCCTCCCCTGGGAGGACATGCTGCTGCTCGGCACGACCGACGAGGTGTACGAGGGTGACCCGGCGGACGTCGCGGTCACCGACAAGGACATCGCCCAGATACTCGACGAGGCCGCGTTCTCCGTGCGCGACCAGCAGCTCGACCGTGACCTGATCACCTATGCCTTCGCCGGTCTGCGGGTGCTGCCGGGCGGCCCCGGCGACACCGCGAAGGCCAAGCGGGAGACGGTGGTGACCGAGGGCAGGGGCGGCATGCTGTCCGTCGCGGGCGGCAAGTGGACGACCTTCCGGCACATCGGCCGTACGGTCATGAAGAAGCTGGAGTCGCTGCCCGGTCATCCGCTGGGCGACGACTTCGAACCGGTCTCCGCGCTGCCGAGGAAGCTGCCGCTGCCCGGCGTGGCCAATCCCCGTGCCGTGGCCCACCGCCTCCTCGTGGACCGGCCGGCGCCCGGCCCGCGCATGGCCGCCGACACGGCGCGGCACCTGGCCACCCACTACGGTTCGCTGGCCTTCGACATCGCCCGGCTGGCCAACGAGGACCCTCGGCTGGCCGAGCGGGTCCACCCGGACGCGCCCGAGATCTGGGCCCAGGTGGTGTGGGCCCGGGACCACGAGTGGGCCGAGACGCCGGACGACGTGCTGCGGCGCCGGACGACGCTGACGATCCGCGGGCTCGCCACGGACGAGGTGCGCGCCGAGGTCGCCGACATGCTGGCCGGGAAGCGGGCGTAGACATGGCGTAGACAGTCTTCCGGGCGTGCGGGGGCGGTCCTGCTCCGGTGGGGCCGCCCGGACGCGGTGCCCCCATAATGTGGCCGAGACATCGGATGTCTGAGCGCACTGGGAGGCCCGTCATGGCAGTCACCGATGAGGCGATCGAGAAGATCAAGGACATGATCGTCTCCGGTGCGCTGCGGCCCGGCGACCGGCTGCCGAAGGAGAGCGAGCTGGCGGCGGAACTGGGGCTGTCCCGCAACTCGCTGCGGGAGGCGGTGCGCGCGCTGTCCCTGATCCGGATCCTGGATGTGCGCCAGGGCGACGGCACCTATGTCACCAGCCTCGATCCGCAGCTGCTGCTGGAGGCGCTGAGCTTCGTCGTGGACTTCCACCGCGACGACACGGTCCTGGAGTTCCTTGCGGTGCGCCGGATCCTGGAGCCGGCCGCTACGGCGATGGCGGCCCCGCGGATCAGCGAGCGGCAACTGGACGCGCTGACGGACCAGTTGGACGCGCTGGGCGCGGCGCCCTCGGTGGAGGAACTGGTCGCCTGCGACCTGGAGTTCCACCGCGGCATCGTGCAGGGCTCCGGGAACTCGGTGCTGTGCTCCCTGCTCGACGGCCTGTCCGGGCCGACGACCCGGGCCCGGCTCTGGCGCGGGCTCACCCAGGAAGACGCGGTCGCCCGCACGCTGCGTGAGCACCGGGCGATCCTGGCCGCGCTGCGCGACCGGGACGCGGAGGCGGCCCGCTCGTGGGCGACCGTGCACATCGCGAGCGTGGAGCAGTGGCTACGGTCCACTCTGTGAGTTCGGCCGGGGGGTGTCGTGGGGTGCGGGGCGTTTTGTTGGTGCGGGTTTGTGGGGGGTGCGGGGGCGCCGTGGGGGTGCGGGCGTCTTGCTGGTGCGGGTTTGTGGGGGGTGCGGGGGCGCCGTGGGGGTGCGGGCGTCTTGCTGGTGCGGGTTTGTGGGGTGTTCGCGCAGTTCCCCGCGCCCCTTGGTTTCTCCAGCAGACGGCGTCATGAGGCGCCCGGTGTGATCGGGCGTGGTGGTGCGGGGTGTCGTTCTGCTGCCGGTTCGTGGGGGGTGTTCGCGCAGTTCCTCGCGCCCCTGGTGCCGTCGGCCCGTATGACCGCGGGTGTTCCGCGGCGGTGAACGGGGCAGTGATCCGTTCACTCGGGCGTGCAAGGGGGCTGCGGGGGGCCCCGCCGGACGCCGTAAGGTTGGGACGTACGCGAGAGCACGTCGGAAGGAGGCGCTGGGTGATCGAGCTGGAGGGAGTTCCCGAGCTGATCGACCCAGTCATGGTGGCCGCGTTCGAGGGCTGGAACGATGCCGGCGACGCCGCCTCCACCGCGGTCGCTCATCTTGAGCGGGAGTGGAAGGGCGAGGTGTTCGCGGCGCTGGACGCCGAGGATTACTACGACTTCCAGGTGAACCGCCCCACGGTGTTCATGGACGGCGGCGTGCGCAAGATCACCTGGCCGACGACCCGATTGTCGGTGGTCCGGGTCGGCGGTGACAAGCCGCGGGACCTGGTGCTGATCCGCGGCATCGAACCGTCCATGCGGTGGCGCTCGTTCTGCAACGAGCTGCTGGGCTTCGCGCACGAGCTGGGCGTGGAGCTGGTGGTCATCCTGGGGGCGCTGCTCGGCGACACCCCGCACACGCGTCCGGTCCCGGTCAGCGGGGTCACGTCAGACCCGGACCTGGCCGACCGCATGGACCTGGAGGAGACCAAGTACGAGGGCCCCACGGGCATCGTCGGCGTGCTGCAGGAGGCGTGCACGCACGCGGGCGTACCGGCCGTCAGCCTGTGGGCCGCGGTGCCGCACTATGTGTCGCAGCCGCCCAACCCGAAGGCGACGCTGGCCCTGCTGAACCGTCTGGAGGACCTGCTGGACCTGCGCATTCCGCTGGGCGAGCTGGCGGAGGACGCGCGCGCCTGGCAGGTGGGCGTGGACCAGCTGGCGGCCGAGGACAGCGAGGTCGCCGAGTACGTCCAGACGCTGGAGGAGGCGCGGGACACCGCTGAGCTGCCGGAGGCGTCGGGCGAGGCGATCGCCCGGGAGTTCGAGCGGTATCTGCGGCGGCGGGACGTCAGCCCGCCCGGCGGGCACGCCACGGCGGACGGCGGGGACGGCCCCTCCCCGTCCTCGTACCGGCGGGACAACCCGCCCGGCAGGACCCGGCCGCCGAAGCCGCCGAAGCCCGGCGGTTCCGGTGCGTCGGACAACGACGACGAGGACACCTCGGAGGACTGAGCGGGGGCGGTTCGCACGGCGCACCGCCCCCCGTCCGTGTCATGCGTCGACGGCGGTCACGGAGTACGTCGTGTCCGGGGTCGGCGGCGTGGTGAACCGCGCGTTGGGCAGGTAGAGCCGGCCCCGGTGGACGGCCACGGTGGTCGGCACGTCGAAGCCGGGTGCGGTGATGCGCCGCCGGAAGACTCCGCTGCGGCCGTCGGGGGCGAGCCGGAAGACGTCGATCGCGTTCTGCCGGTTCTGTACGACGTACAGGGTGCGGCCTGCGACCAGCAGGCCGTCGCCGTTGGTGAGCGGTGCCGCGTCCCCGAGGTCGACGGTCTCGGTGAGCCCGGTGCGCGGGTCCACCCGGTGCAGCAGGCCGACCCCGGACTGCACCACGAGCAGCGCGGAGCCGTCCGGGGTGCGGGCTATGCCGTTGGCGTTCAGGGCGCCTTCGGGGCTCTGCTGCCAGTCGCCGCCGAGCGGCAGCCGTACGACGCCGTCCGCGTCCGGCAGCGCGCCGTCGCGGCCCAGCGGCAGGGCGTACAGGACGGGCTGGTAGGAGTCGGTGAACCAGGCGGCGCGCGGGGTGAGCAGCACGTCGTTGGCGAAGGTCGGGGTCGTGGTGGCCAGCGGGTACGACGCCAGGGTGACGCCGCTGCGGGCGTCCACCACGCGGGCGCCGGACTGCCGTCCCGCGATGAACAGCCGTCCGTGGGCGTCGAGTTTGAGGCCGACGGCGGGGGTGCCGGGCCCGGTGGAGATGATCCGGCCCTCGCCCGTGCGCAGATCGGCGCGGTAGACGGAGCCGTCGGCGAGGGAGCCGAGGTAGGCGTGGCGGCCCGCGCCGATGGTGATGCCCTCCGGCTGCCAACCGTTCGGCAGCCGGAGGGTGGTGGGCCAGGAGGCGGCATGGGCGGGTGCCGCGAGCGCCGCCGCGGCGGTCGTCGCGGCGGCGGCGGTGAGCAGCCGACGCCGGGTCAGGGCTGGTGCGAAGGAGCCGTGTGTGGGTGCCACGGGGTGACCTTCCGCGAGGGGACCGGCAGTTGGCCGGTCCAACGGTCAACTGACGCGTCCCACCCCATCACAGCAGCCGCGCGGTTCACAGCGCGCGCCCGTGACCGACAGCGGGACCAAGTCTCCCGACACCGCCAACTGCCCCCGCGCACGGGCCCCCGCCCAACAAGCCACCGTCCGCCCCACCCCGGACACACTCCCCCGACTGCCCCCGCCCAACTCCCCCAGCCACGCCCGGCCCGCACAGCGCCCCGCGCCCGACGTGCTCACCCGGCCAGGCCCGGTCAGCCGCAACCGGCCTTGCGGCCGCGGTCGACGTACTGCCGGGCCCACGCCCGGAATCTCCGGACCGCGGGCTACCCGCTGCCCGGCCACAGGCGTTGTGGTCGCCGGGCCACGGTCCGGCGTGGTGCCGGGTTGTGGGCCGGTGGGGTCACAGGGCGACGCCCAGTAGGGCGTCCGCTGCGCGCGAGACGATGCCCGGGGCGCCCGGGTCCGTACCGCCGTGCTCCTGCTGCTCGGCGGCCCACCGGTCGACGGCGGCCAGCGCGGCCGGGGCGTCGAGGTCGTGCGCCAGGGCCTCGCGAATCTCCTCGACGAGCGCCTCGGCGGACGGCCCGTCGGGCCGGGAGACCGCGGCGCGCCAGCGGCCGAGCCGGGCCACCGCGTCCGCCAGCACCCCGTCGGTCCACTCCCAGTCGGACCGGTAGTGGTGGGCGAGGAGGGCGAGCCGGATGGCGGCGGGCTCGACGCCGTCGCGGCGCAGCCGGGAGACGAAGACGAGGTTGCCCTTGGACTTCGACATCTTCTCGCCGTCCAGGGCGACCATGCCGGCGTGGACGTACGCCTTGGCCATGGGGAACTCGCCGGTCAGCACCTGGGCGTGCGAGGCGCCCATCTCGTGGTGCGGGAAGGCGAGGTCGGAGCCGCCGCCCTGGACGTCGAAGCCCATGCCGAGGTGGTCGAGGGCGATGGCGACGCACTCGATGTGCCAGCCGGGGCGGCCGGGGCCCAGGGAGCCGCCGTCCCAGCGGGGGTCGCCGTCGCGGGCGGCCATCCACAGCATCGGGTCGACCGGGTTCTTCTTGCCCGGGCGGTCCGGGTCGCCGCCGCGCTCGGCGGACAGCAGCCGCATGGCGGCGGCGTCGAGGTGCGAGACGCTGCCGAAGTGGGGGTCGGACTCGACGGAGAAGTAGGTGTCGCCTTCGAGTTCGTAGGCCGCGCCCAGGTCCCGCAGCCGCTCGATGAGCGGCACGATGCCCGGTATGGCCTCGACGGCGCCGATGTAGTGCTCGGGGGGCAGGATCCGCAGCGCGGTCATGTCCTCGCGGAACAGGGCGGTCTCCTGCTCAGCGAGGGCGACCCAGTCGACGCCGTCGCGCTGGGCGCGTTCCAGCAGCGGGTCGTCGACGTCGGTGACGTTCTGGACGTAGTGCACCTGGCGTTTGGTGTCGAGCCACACGCGCTGGACGAGGTCGAACGCGTTGTAGGTCGCCGCGTGCCCCATGTGGGTCGCGTCGTACGGCGTGATGCCGCAGACGTAGATACGGGCGACGGGACCGGGGACGAGAGTGACCAGGCCGCCGGTCGCGGTGTCGTGGATCCTCAGGTCGCGGCCCTGACCGGGCAGGGCGGGGACTTCGGAAGCGGGCCAGGCATGCATGTACATGAGACTAACCGGCGGCGAGTTCGGCCCACGAACCGGACCAGCCCAGATGGCCGGAAAGGCGATCTTGCGGACGGGCCGCCGATGTGCTCCGCCACCCGCCGGACGCTCCGCGGGAAGGGCCGTACCGCGCCGTCGGCCGGCTACGGCGGCTCGCGGCCGTCCGCGCGGTTCTTCGCGCACCCCGACGCCACGCTCGCCGAGGCCGACGCCCTGTGCGCGAAGTTCCGCATCGGCTGCGTCCCGGTGACGGACGGCGACAAGAGGCTGCTCGGCATCGTCACGCCTCTTCGGGGCTCTGCCGAACCACAGCGGACGTCGTTCGGTCCGCTCAGACGGGCGGCCAGGGAATGGCGGGCCATTCCCCGCTCGGCTCCGGGTGGGTCCCGGACGTCAGCAGCGCCTCGACACGCGCGCGTGTGGCCGTCAGCTCCGCCGCCGTGATCAGCCCGGCCAGCCGGCCGGCCAGTGCGCCGCCGGCGCTCAGCGCGTCGCGCAGGTCCTTGAGGACGTCGACCGCCTCGGGGGTGAGCGGTTCGCCCGCCCAGCCCCACAGCAGCGTGCGCAGCTTGTTCTCGGCGTTGAAGGTGACCCCGTGATCGATGCCGTACAGCCGTCCGTCGGCGGTCGGCAGCAGATGGCCGCCCTTGCGGTCGGCGTTGTTGATCACCGCGTCGAGGACGGCGAGCCGGCGCAGCCGCTCGTCGTCGGCGTGCACGAGCAGCGCCGTGCGGCCCTCGGCGACCTCGGCGAGGCCGATCGCCTTCCAGCCCGGTTCGAGTTCCTCGCCGTCGACCAGGGCGAGCAGTTCGGCCTCGGGGGCCGCCTCGATCCACAGCTGGCACATGCCCTCGCCGTAGGGTCCCTGCCGCAGCACCGTGGGCGGCACCAGTCCCCAGCCGGTGGCCTCGGAGACCTCGTATGCGGCCACCTCACGCTCGGCGAGGGTGCCGTCGGGGAAGTCCCACAGGGGGCGCTCCCCGGCGACCGGCTTGTAGACGCAGGACGCCTCCTGCCCGTCGTGGGCGACCGTGCAGAACAGCGCGGCGTTGGACGCGTCGCGGATGCGGCCGCGTACCGTCAGCTCGCCCCTGGCCAGCAGCTCGGCGGGGGCGGTGGCGGGCGTCACGCTCCGCGGCGGTATCCGTTCTGGCGCGGACATACGTGTCCTTCCGGATCGAGCGGCAGGCTGCACAGCGGGCACGGCGGCCTTCCGGCGTTGACGACGTCGAGGGCGCGTTTGGCGAAGGCCCTGGCTTGCGCGCCGCTGAGCCGGACCCGGAGCATCGGGGGTCCGTGCTCCTCGTCCTGGAGCAGCCGTTCCTCGGCCTCGGCGAGGTCCTCGTCGGAGTCGGCGTCCAGCTCCACCAGGGCCTGGGCCTCGACGATCATGCGCTGTTCGTCGCCGTCCCAGGCCAGGGCCATGGTGCCGACGCGGAACTCCTCCTCGATGGGGGTGTCGAGCGGGGCGGAGTCCGCGATCTCGTTCGGGGCGACCGCGGGCACCGGCGCGCTGCCGCCGCTACGGCGTACCACCTCGTCGAGCAGTTCGTCCATGCGCTCCGCGAGTGCGGCGACCTGGGTCTTCTCCAGGGCCACGCTGGTCACCCGGGGGCCGGCGGAAGCCTGGAGGAAGAACGTACGGCGCCCGGGCAGCCCGACCGTGCCGGCCACGAAGCGGTCCGGCGGGTCGTAGAGGAACACCTGACGGGACACGTCCTGTCTCCATTGGAATCGAGAATGCGTGAAGGTCCATGCGTGAACGCGATGCTGTCAACCGCTTCACCCTACTGCGGCCGACGATCACGGTGCGCCCGCACCGCCTCCGACCGGAGCGTCTTCACCGGGCGGTTCCTCGCGTGGCACAAGGGAGGCGAAATCCCCGGTGTCACCGAGGCGAACGAGGAACGGCCGCAGCCGCGTGTACCGGATCGCGGTGACGGAGCAGGGTTCGACGGAGATCCGCTGGAACAGGTCGAGGTGCAGGCCGAGCGCGTCGGCGACGAGGGACTTGATGACGTCGCCGTGCGAGCACATCAGGTAGACGGCGTCCGGGCCGTGGTCGCGTTCCACGCGCGCGTTCCACTCGCGCACGGCCTCCGCGGCGCGGGCCTGCATGGCCCGCATGGACTCGCCTCCGGGGAACGCGGCGGCCGACGGATGCGCCTGTACGACCTGCATCAGCGGCTCGTCGTTCAGTTCGGCGAGCTTGCGTCCGGTCCAGTCTCCGTAGTGACACTCCCCGATCCGGTCGTCGGTGTGGGCGTTCAGTCCCGGCCGGGACTCCAGGAGTGGCCGGATCGTCTCCTGGCAGCGTTGCAGAGGGCTGGTGACCGCTTCGGCGAGGGGCAGCGCGGCGAGCCGTCCTGGCAGTGCGGCGGCCTGTGCGGCGCCGCGCTCGTCCAGGGCGACGCCGGGCGTCCAGCCGGCCAGCTCGCCCGCGGTGTTGGCGGTGGAACGTCCGTGCCTTACGAGGATCAGCGTGGGCATGCGGCCCAGGGTAAGCGTCCGCCCGAGGTGCCCGGGGTTGCCGGTGCCGCGAAGTGCGGGCGTGACGGGCCGGCCCCCCGCGTTCCTCGCCCCGGTCGCCGGGGAGTTCGGGCCGCGTCCGCCGTCTGGCCGTCTGGCCGGCCGGCCGGCTTAGAAGCGCTGAATCCGCGTCAGCGGTTCGAACCGGGGACCTCGATGGCCGCCTCGCGCGCGTGGACGGCTGTGCAGGAGGGTGTGGGCCGGCGGGCGTTCTGGCGGCGCGTCCGGCGCGGTTGCGCGTCCGTGGGACGGCGCGATGCGGGGGCGTTCGCCGTCAGGCGAATTCGGGGGCGGTGGGTGCGGGGCCGCCGAGGGCGTTGCGGCGCTCGGGCATCCGCAGGGACACCATGCGCCGCCAGCCCGTGGCCCGCTCGTAGCCGTACACGGCGTGGATGCCGGCCGCGAGCAGCGCGGACTTGGCCTTCGGCCAGCCGAGGATGCGGCCCATGTGGGCCATGACGGCGAGGCTGACGTCCCGGTAGATCCGGATCTCGGCCAGGGCGCAGTCGCGCAGGGCGCGCTGGATGGCGGGGCCGTGGCCGGCCTGCGCGAGGCGCAGCAGTTCCTCGTGGCAGTAGGCGAGGTGGTTGTCCTCGTCGTTCGAGATCATCTTCACGGCGCGGCCGAGATCCGG
Source organism: Streptomyces sp. NPDC004629 (assembly GCF_042873595.1). Taxonomy (NCBI): domain Bacteria; kingdom Bacillati; phylum Actinomycetota; class Actinomycetes; order Kitasatosporales; family Streptomycetaceae; genus Streptomyces; species Streptomyces sp. NPDC004629. The sequence continues at coordinate 232,161 of NZ_JBIALO010000005.1, forward strand.
GTGGTCGCCGAAGTGCTTGCGCAGCATCGCCATCTGCTCGCAGGCCCGCTGCTCGGTGACCCGGCTGTGGGCGAGGTAGACGATGAGGTCCTGGACCGTCAGCGGCTCCTCGGCGTTGAGCTTGTCGTGGGCGAGTCCGATGCCGTGGCGTTCCAGGAGCATGGTGTAGTCCGTCTCCGGCGGGACCGGGGCGGGCCGCAGACCGCGCTTGTTCATCAGTGCGTTGAAGATGCGTCCGTGCTTGTCCTCGTCGGCGCCGTGGCGGGTGATCTTGGGGGCGAGTGCGCGTTCGCCCGGTGGCACGAGTGCGGCGATCCGCGCGTTCTCCCAGCCGCCCTGCGATTCCCCGCTGGCCGCGATGGAGCAGAAGAGCCGGAAGGACTCGTCGTTGTCGAGGATCTCCTGGAACAGACTCTTGGCCGAAAGCATCTGGGCACCTTCCTGCGGGACACCCGGGCTCCGCGGGGCTCCGCCGGTTTCCGTGGGATTCCGCAAAGAACGAGTCAAATGCCGCACAGAAGGTGCCGCAACAGGTATGTCGGACAACTCCGCCGAACGGATGAGCCGTCGGGTCGTGTCGGTGGCGTAACCGTGCGGGCGCGGGCGCGTTGTTCCCCGTGACGGCCGTGGCGGGGAAGACCCCCCGAGCCCCCACCACGGCCGCGAGAACTCCCTTCTCCGGATCTCCGGACGCCGCGGGCCTCGCCTCAGGCGAGGCCCGCGCGGTCCAGTGCCTCGGTGCCGGCGCGCAGGGAGGCGATCCGCTCGTCGAGTGTGAAGCCCGCGGGGGCGAGGGTGAGGGTGGTGACCCCGGCCGCGGCGTAGGCCCTCATACGGTCGGCGATGCGGTCGACGGAGCCGAGCAGGGTGGTCCGGTCGATCAGGTCCTGCGGTACGGCGGCCGCGGCGCCCTGCTTGTCACCCGAGAGGTACTTGTCCTGGATCTCGGCGGCTTCCTTCTCGTAGCCCATGCGCCGGGCGAGCTGGTTGTAGAAGTTCTGCTTGCGGCTGCCCATGCCGCCGACGTACAGGGCGGTGTAGGGGCGGAAGGTGTCGGCGAGCCGGGACACGTCCTTGTCGTCGCCGACGGCGAGCGGCAGGGTGGGGCAGACGTCGAACCCGTCGAGGCCCTTGCCCGCCTTCTCGCGCCCGGCGCGCAGGTACTTGACGGCCGTCTCCTCCAGGTGGTCGGCCGAGGGGAAGATGAGCAGCGCCCCGTCGGCGATCTCCCCGGTCTGCTCCAGGTTCCTGGGCCCGATGGCGGCGATGTAGAGCGGGATGTGCTCGCGCTGCGGGTGCACGGTCAGCTTGATCGGCTTGCCGGGGCCGCCGGGCAGCGGCAGCGTCCAGTGCTCGCCCTCGTACGACAGGCGTTCGCGGGTCATGGCCCGGCGGACGATCTCGACGTACTCGCGGGTGCGGGCGAGGGGCTTGTCGAACGTGACCCCGTACCAGCCCTCGGAGACCTGCGGGCCCGAGACGCCGAGGCCGAGCCGGAAACGGCCGCCGGACAGCGAGTCGAGGGTCGCGGCGGTCATCGCGGTCATGGCGGGCTGACGGGCCGGGATCTGGAAGATGGCCGAGCCGACGTCGATCCGCTCCGTGTGTGCGGCGACCCAGGTCAGCACGGTGGCCGCGTCCGATCCGTACGCCTCGGCGGCCCAGCACACGGCGTACCCCAGCCGCTCGGCCTCCTTGGCCACGGCCAGATTGTCCGCGTCCATCCCGGCGCCCCAGTACCCGAGGTTGATCCCGAGCTGCATGACCGATTCCCCTTACCCGCAAGTAACGTCCCTGTCGGCCAGACCCTAGCGCGCCCCGGCCTCCCACGGCAGGTGCGGCCGGGGGAACGCCGGCACTTCGTGCGGGAGCGGAACGGGTCGGCGCACGCGGGGGTGGCGGGAGGGCGCCACGGTGCGGTCGCCGAGGCGTGCCGTGACCGGCGCCCGCGCGGGGGCCGGCGGGAGGGACGGGGCCGACGGTTCGCCCTTGCGCGTGCCGGGGTGGATGAGGTGCGGGCCCGGCCGCGGATCGGCCGCGGCCGTCTTGTGGGCCGCCACGGGTCGCCGGGTGGCGGAGGCGGGGTACGACGGAGGCGCCGGCTGAGCCGGTCGCGGTGCCGGGAGAGGGCGGGCGCCTCGCGTGCTCATCCGGTTCGGCAGGACGGCGGGGTGAGGCAGGTGCGGGCCGCCGGCCGTGGCCGCGGCACTGCGTGATGCGCAAGGTGCTCGCCGGGCGCGACGCGGTGTCGGAGCCCGCGGCGCGGACCGCGGATCTCCGCCGCAGGCCGCTGGGGCAGCGGCCTGCCGGACGGCGGCGCCGAGCGCGTCGTCCTCGGGCGGCTGTGCACGACTTCTCGTGGCCCAGGCGGGTTCCGGGACTCGGGGGATCAGGCGATCGGATCCGGCGAGGGCGGCTGCCCGTGGCCCCGCTTCCGGTCCGGCCGTCCAGTCCGCCCGCGCCCCGTCGCAACACGCGGTCGCGGGGGTCGAGTGGCGGGCGAATCGGTTGTCCACAGGTGCCCACGGGGGCAGTTCCGGCCAGTAGGGTCGACGGACATGGAGCAGAGGCATCTCGGCCGTACCGGCCTGCGCGTGTCCCGGATCGGACTCGGCACCCTCACCTGGGGCCGGGACACCGACGAGCACGACGCCGCGGACATGCTGAAGGCATTCTGGGAGGCGGGCGGGACCCTCGTCGACACCGCGGACGTGTACGGCGCGGGTGAGGCCGAGTATCTGCTCGGACAGCTGATAGAAGGGCTCGTACCGCGCCAGGACCTGGTCATCTCGACGAAGGCGGGGAGCGTACCGGACCCGGACCGCCGTTTCGACGGCTCGCGCGGCCATCTGCTGGCCGCGCTCGACGCCTCCCTGGCCCGCCTCGGCACGGACTACGTCGACGTCTGGCACATCCACGCCTTCGACCCGCACACCCCGCTGGAGGAGACCCTTCAGGCCCTCGACCTGGCCGTCAGCAGCGGTCGCGCGCGCTACGCGGGTGTCTCCAACTTCTGCGGCTGGCAACTCGCCAAGGCCGCCACCTGGCAGCTGTCCCAGCCGGGCACCCGCACCCGGCTGGCGAGCACGCAGATGGAGTACTCGCTGCTCCAGCGCGGCGTGGAACGCGAAGTGCTGCCCGCCGCCCTCGACCTGGGCGTCGGCCTGCTGCCCTCGTCCCCGCTCGGCCGCGGCGTGCTGACCGGCAAGTACCGCAACGCGACGCCGTCGGACTCGCGCGGCGCCTCCGAGCACCTGGCTCCGTTCGTCGCGCCGTACCTGGACGACACCGCGAGCCGGATCGTGGACGCCGTGGCGACGGCGGCTGACGGGCTCGCGGTCACCCCGCTCCAGGTCGCCCTCGCCTGGGTGCGCGACCGCCCCGGCGTGGCCGCCCCGATCATCGGCTCGCGCAACGCGCAGCAGCTCACGGCGGCGTTGTCAGTGGAGGCGCTTAGTCTTCCTGACGAGATCTGCCGAGCGCTGGACGACGTGTCGGCGCCCCTGCACCGCTATCCCGATCACGACTGGAGCACGCTGTGAGCACGGACCCGGAGACCACGGAGGAAGCCCGGCCGGGGACCTTGGAGGCGACGGAACCGGAAGCCGCGGACGCCCTGGAACCCGCGGACGGGAAACAGAGCGCGGGCGAGGAGGGCGCCGAGCCGTCCGGCGCCGCGGCGAGCGAGGGCGGCACCGAGGCCGCGGCCCAGCGATCCGAGGCGGAGGCGGAACTCGCCGCCCAGCGCGTCGAGCGGGAGCGGATCGAGCGGCGCAAGGCCGACAAGAAGGGGCCGATCGAGAGCGGCGCCAAGCTCAGCGGCACGGCGGCCGACCTGCTCGCGGCCGTGCGGGCCGTGGAGACCGGCGAGCGGCCGGCCGCCGAGGTCTTCGGCGAGGCGGCGCCCGCCCCGCGCAGGCAGGCCGCTCCGGAGCCCGCGCGTCGGCCGCAGCCCGCCCCGGCCGCCGAACCCACCGCCCCGGCACCGGCGGCGGTCGACGCGGTGCGCGCGGTACTGAGCGACGGCGGCGCCCCCGAAAGCCTCGCCTCCCAGGTGGCCGCGGCGCTCGGCGAGGGCGCGGACGCCCAGCTGCGGTCCGATCCCTGGCTGTTGCTGCGGGTCGGCGGCGTACGGCCGGAGCAGGCCGACGGCTTCGCGCGGGCGCTGCTCGGCGCCGAGTGCGGCCCGGACGACGAGCGGCGCGGCCGGGCGGTGACCGGCTGGCTGCTGGAGCAGGCGGCGCTGGCCGGACACACCGCCCTGGAGATGCCCGCGCTGCTCGCCGCGCTGGCCCAGCGGGGCGTGCCGGATCCGGACGCGGCCGTGCAGGGCACGCTCGCCGAGGGCGAGGCCCTGGTCTTCCAGGACGCCTTGGAGGAGCCGGGCGCCCCGGCCCGGCCGCGACCGGCGGAGGACTCCGGGGACGGCGGGTACGGCGAGGACGGCGAGGACGCCGAGGACGCCGAGGAGGAGCGGCCCGTCCGGGTCCTCGTCGGTCTTGAGCGGTACGCGCTCGCCGAGGAGAGCCTTGCCGACGGCCTGGCCCGCCTGGTCAACTCCGTACCGAAGCAGGACGGCCCGGCCGAGGCCCGGCAGCGGGCGGCCACGACCGCGGGAGGCTCGGCGGGCGAGCTGATCGCGGCGGTCGCGGGGCACGGGCTGGTGCTGCACACGGGCGGCCACGCGTCCCTCGTCGACCCGGCCCGCCTGCTGCACGAGGCGCCGGCGCTGGGCCTGCGGGCCTGGGCCGCCGCGCACACGGCCGGCGGCCGGGACGAGTGCGCGGCGCTGCTCGCCGGCTTCGACGGCCCGGACGCACCGGCGGACCGGGCCGGCTGCGGCACCGCGACCGTGGCGGGGCTGCTGGCGGGCGCCGAGGGACCGGGGCGGGACACGGACGGCGCCCTGGACCTCGACCTGCTGATCGTGCTCGACGCGCCCCAGCTCGATGTCGAGACCGCCGCCCTGCTCGTGGAGTCGCTGCCGGACGGGGCGCGGCTGGTGCTGTCCGGTGACCCGGCGGTCCTGTGGTCGGCCGGGCCCGGACGGGTCTTCGCCGATCTGCTGCTGACGCGGGCGTGCCCGCAGATCGCGTCGCGGGTGCCCGACCCGGGACCGCTCGGCGAACTCGTCTCCGGTATCGGCATCGGCGAACTGAACCAGGTCGAGGCGCCCGGCAAGGAGGTCGTGATCGTGCCCGTGCGGGACGCGGGCGAGGCCGTGCACCGGACCGTGCAGCTGGTCGCGGACTCGGTGCCGCGGGCCATCGGCGTCCCGGCCGAGCAGACCGTGGTGATCACGCCGGGGCACGGCGGAGCGGCCGGCACCCGCGCCCTCAACGCGGCGCTCAAGGAACGGCTCAACCCGGGGCCCGGCCGCTTCGGCGGCTTCGACCCGGGCGACCGGATCGCCTACTCCCCCGCTCCCGGCCGTACGCTCCCCGGCCGGGTCGTGCAGGCCGACGCCGACGGACTGCATCTGTCCTGCGCGGGCGGGCCGGTCGTGGTGGCGCGGGAGCAGGTGGAGCGGTCCGTGCGGCACGGGTGGGCGCTGACCGCGCACCAGGCGGCGGGCGCCCGGTGGCCGGCGGTGGTCGTGGTGCTGCCCGGCGATGCCGCGCAGACGCTCAGCAGACCGTGGGTGTACACGGCGTTCGGCCGTGCCGACCGCCATCTGTCCGTGGTGCACGGCGTGGAGCAGGCCCTGTCCAGAGCGGTCGCCGAGGTCCCCGCCAAGCCCCGCAGCACCCGGCTGCCGGCCCTGCTGCGCGCCCAGCTCCCGCCGGCCGGCTGACCCGCCCGCCCTCGGGGGCGGTTCGACGGCGGCACGGCCACGACCGGCGAACACCGACGACGACACGGACCCAACGACGGCACCGGCACGAAGACGGCATGCGACGACGCCGCCTGTGCGACCGGATACGGCGAGTGACCTGCGGCGGCGAGACACGGCCATGGGCCAAGCACGGGCGGGGGCCGGACGCGGCGGCGGGCCAAGCAGGGGGCGTGGACCAAACACGGGCGTGGGCCAAACGCAGCAGCGGGCCAAGCACAGGCGTGCGCATCACAGCGGCGGGCCAAACACAGGCGTGAGCCGGACGCAGCGGTGAGCCAAGCACAGGCGTGAGCCGGACACAGCGGCGGGCCAAACACAGGCGTGAGCCGGACACAGCGGTGCCGCGCGGGGCTCATGCCCGCGCGGCACCGGCGTCGGTCGGTTCAGCGATCCGCGTCCAGGGGCTCCAGGTCCTCGTCGCCGTCCAGGTCCAGCTCGTCCGCAAGATCGTCGTCGGCCTCGTCCGCGGAGTCCTCGTCGTCGAAGACGGCGCTGACGTCGAAGCGGCAGACCACCCGCTGCGGGTCGATCTGCTCGAACGGCGCCTCCAGCCACTCACCGGGTTCGGCGGGCTCGTCCGCCGCGGTCACCCACAGCGTCGAGTCGCCCTCCTCCAGGCCGAACTCCTTGTGCCGGGAGGCGATCTCGTCCGGTTCGAACTCGCCGAACAGGATCCCCAGCGCCTCGTGCACGGTGCCGGAGGCATCCACGCCCGCGCCCTCCTCGTACTCCGCCGCCTCGACCCGCTCGGCCTGGGCCAGCAGCCGCTGCGGTTCCACCACGGCGTAGTCGCGGCGGATCAGCACGCTCAGGGCGTTCGGTTCCTCCGGCCCCGCGTACGGCGGCAGCGACTCATCCGTGCCGGGGATCTCGAAGGGCGTGACCTCGTCGTAGCGGTCGTAGAGCAACTCGTCGTAGGCCTCGGCGGCCGCCGCGAGCTGGTTGAACGCCTCGTAGACGGCCGGGTCGTCCTCACCCGACCTGCGTTCGACCGCGGCCAGGTGGCGGTCGAGCGCGGTCTTGACCGCCTCGGCGGCGGCGCGTACCTCGGCAGCGGTGGGCTGCGCAGCATCAGACATAGTGCAGACGCTATCCGTACCCGGCCCCAGCCCGCACAATAGATGCGATGCCGGAATACGAATTTGTCGACGTGTACGTCCCGCGGGGGGTGTCCCGAAAGGACGCCACACGTCTGCTGACGGACCATGCCGAGTACGGACACTGGGAGTTGGACCGACTGAGCCTGCTGCGCGACGGCAGCCGCAGGGTGCGGTTGCGCCGGCGGATCATCCGCCAGGTGCGTGCCACGTGGTGAGACAGAGCACCTGACCGGAGCGGCCCCGCACGACGGGGCCGCTCCGTCTCACCGCCGTCCGCGCGTCACGCCGCGGCCCGCGCCTTGCGGTAGAGCACCGCGCCGGCCAGCAGCGCCCCCGCGCTCAGCGGGAGGGCGGCGCCGATCGGCAGGCCGCTGCCGGTGTGGGCGAGCTGTGCGGCTGCGCCGGGTCGGGTGACGGAGCTGTCGCCCTGCGGGCGGACGTGCGAGGTGTGGGCGGCCGGTGTTTCGCCGCCCTTGGCGGGCGGGGTGCCCGGCGTACTCGGGTGGTCCGGGTTTCCGGGCGGGGTCGTGTGACCGCCACCGGGAGGGGTTTCCTGGCCGCCACCCGGAGGTGTCTCCTGCCCGCCACCAGGAGGGGTTTCCTGCCCGCCGCCCGGAGGGGTTTCGTGGCCGCCGCCCGTGCCGTTGGCGCAGTCGTTCCCGGTCGCGGCGTTGCCGGCCCCGATGACGGCGACGCTGTTGCCGCACACATTCACCGGCACGTCGATCGGCACCTGCACCGTGTTGCCGGAGCCCACGCCGGACGAGCCGTCGGTGTGCCCGCCCGTGTGCGCACCGCCCGAGTCGCCGTGACCGCCCTCGGCGTCGCCCGCACGTTGGGTGCAGGCGTTGCCCACCGCCGGGTTGAGGACTCCGATGATGTTCACGGTGTTGCCGCAGACGTTCACCGGCACGTGCACGGGCACCTGGACGGTGTTGCCGGACAGCACGCCGGGCGAGTGCGTGGCGGTGCCGCCCGCGCCCGCGTCGGCGTGGGCGTATCCGCTGGTGGCGGCGAGCGCGCCGGTGGCCGCCATCACGGTGATCAGGCCCTTGCGGGTGCCCTGTCGCATAGGTGAATCCCCCCTGCCTTCGATGAGGTTGTTCTGTTCCTGCTTTGTTCTGCGCTGCTTTGCTGTGCGCTGAATTCCCCGGCTGCCGTTCCGCGGGGCGGATGCGTCCGCGAGGAAACCGGTCGGCCCCGGAGCGCATGGCGCGCGCTCCGGGGCCGACGAGAGGACGCCCCTCAGGGAGTCGACGTCACTTGTTGACGCAGGTGTTGCCGAAGGCGGGGTTCAGCAGCCCGATCACCGAGATCGTGTTGCCGCAGACGTTCACCGGGACGTGCACCGGAACCTGGATGACATTGCCGGAGACGACGCCCGGGGACTGCACGGCGGCACCCTGGGCACCGGAGTCCGCGACGGCGAGACCCGCGCCCGCGAGAACCAGACCACCAGTGGCAGCCGCAGCAGCGACGACCTTCTTGATCATTCTTCCTCCTTGTTGGCAAGAGCGGCCCCAGCTGCGGACCGCATCACGTGTAACGAGGAGGGAGTAATGCGGCTACGAGCGTATGGTCGCATTCACCCGTCCCAGTGGACTCCGCACGCGTGGCCGATTTCAGGACGCGTCGATGAACCGGTCGAGCACCCGCACACCGAACTTCAGGCCGTCCACCGGCACGCGTTCGTCGACGCCGTGGAACATGCCCGCGAAGTCCAGCTCCGGGGGCAGCTTCAGGGGCGCGAAGCCGAAGCCCCGGATGCCCAGGTCGTCGAAGGACTTGGCGTCCGTGCCGCCGGAGAGCATGTACGGGATCGCCTTGGCGGCCGGGTCCTCGGCGACCAGCGCGGACTGCATCGCCTCCACAAGGGCGCCGTCGAAGCCGGTCTCGACGGCCTTGTCGGAGTGCACGTCCTCCCGTCGCACCTTCGGCCCGAGGATCCGGTCGAGGTCGGCGAGGAACTCCTCCTCGTACCCGGGCAGGAACCGCCCGTCGACGTGCGCGGTGGCCTCGCCCGGGATGACGTTGACCTTGTAACCGGCGTCCAGCTGCGTGGGGTTGGCCGTGTTGCTCAGGGTCGCGCCGATGAGCTTGGCGATGCCGCCGAGCTTGGCCAGCGTCGCCTCCATGTTCTCCGGGTCCAGTTCGGTGCCGAGCGCGTCGCCCAGTTCGTCGAGGAAGGCCCGGGTGGTCTTGGTGACCCGCACCGGGAACCGGTGCCGGCCGACCCGGGCGACCGCCTCGGACAGCTCGGTGATCGCGTTGTCCCGGTGGATCATCGAACCGTGTCCGGCGGTTCCGGCCACGGTCAGCTTCATCCAGTGCATGCCCTTCTCGGCCGTCTGGATCAGATAGAGGCGGCGCTGCTCGTTCACGGTGAACGAGAAACCGCCGACCTCGCTGATCGCCTCGGTGACGCCCTCGAACAGCCCGGGGTGGTTGTCGACCAGCCACCGGGCGCCGTAGGTGCCTCCCGCCTCCTCGTCGGCGAGGAAGGCGAGCACGATGTCCCGCGGCGGGCGCCGGCCGCTGCGCAGCCGGTCACGCACGACGGCCAGGGTCATGGCGTCCATGTCCTTCATGTCCACGGCGCCGCGCCCCCAGACGCAGCCGTCCGTGACCTCACCGGAGAACGGGTGGTGGGTCCAGTCGTCCGCGTGGGCCGGTACGACGTCGAGGTGGCCGTGGATCAGCAGTGCGGGCCGGGACGGGTCCTCGCCCTCGATGCGGGCCACGGTCGAGGCGCGCCCCGGGTGCGACTCGAAGACGCTCGGTTCGAGGCCCACCTCGGCGAGCTTCTCGGCGACGTATTCGGCGGCCTTGCGCTCACCCGGGCCCGAGTGGTCGCCGTAGTTGCTGGTGTCGATCTGGATCAGCTCGCGGCAGAGGTCCACGACCTCGTCCTCGCCGGTGACGCCCCTGGCCGTGTCCGTCTCGCTCACGCTGCTTCCTCCCGCGCTGTCGCTGCTGGTGATCCCCCCTCATCCTCCCTCGCCGCCGCCCCGGTCCCAAGCCCGGTCCCGGCCCGTCACAAGGCGTTCACGCGGGACCGGGGGCGGGGACGGGGCGTGATCGGCCACTCTCGAAAGCCTGGTAATGTTTCCTTCGTCGCCGCGGGGGAAACCCGCGCGACGGACACCTTGTCCGGGTGGCGGAATGGCAGACGCGCTAGCTTGAGGTGCTAGTGCCCTTTATCGGGCGTGGGGGTTCAAGTCCCCCCTCGGACACCAGTCAAGACCCCTGTTGATCAGGGGTCTTTCTGTTTGGTTGTGGTCCCGCACAATGGGGGCATGACGACGCGTTCTTGGTGTCCGTGTGGGCTGGGCGGGGAGTACGAGGGGTGTTGCGGGCGGTATCACCGGGGGGCGGGTGCGGCGCCGACCGCTGAGGCGCTGATGCGGTCGCGGTACGCGGCCTTCGTGCGGGGGGACGCGGGGTATCTGCTGCGCACCTGGCATCCGCGAACCCGGCCCGTGCGGCTCGACCTCGATCCGGGGCTGCCGTGGACCGGCCTTGAGGTGCTGGGCACGACGGACGGCTCGGCCTTCCACACCACCGGGACCGTGACCTTCCGGGCCTCCTACCGGGGCGGCTCGCTGCACGAGCGCAGCCGGTTCGAGCGGGTCGACGGGGCGTGGGCGTACGTCGACGGGGATGTCCTCGGCTGACAGCCGGGTGCCCGCCCGCGGCCGGGGAGGGTCAGGGCGCGAGGATGTCCAGTTCCTGGAGCGCACCCATGGTGATCTCACGGGTCAGCTGCTCGGCGCGGTCCGCGTCGCCGCCGCGCACCGCCTCGGCGACCTGGACGTGCAGGGTGACGGCGGCCGGGTCGGGGTCCTCGAACATGACCTCGTGGTGGGTGCGGCCGGCGAGGACTTCCGCGACGACATCGCCCAGCCGGGCAAACATCTCGTTGCCGGACGCGGCGAGGATCACCCGGTGGAAGGCGACGTCGTGGACCAGGTACGCCTCCAGTTTGTGGCCGCGTGAGTTGGCCACCATGCCGAGCGCGCACTCGGTGAGTTCGGCGCACTGCTCCGCCGTGGCGTGCTTCGCGGCGAGCCCGGCCGCGACCGGTTCGATCGCCGAGCGCAGCACGGTCAGCGAGCGCAGCTGGCCCGGGCGGTCGGCGCCCGCCAGGCGCCAGCGGATGACCTGCGGGTCGTAGACGTTCCACTCGGACTTCGGCAGTACGGTCACGCCCACCCGGCGCCGGGACTCGACCAGGTGCATGGACTCAAGGACGCGCACCGCCTCGCGCATCACCGACCGCGACACCTCGAAGTCCTGGGCCAGTTCGTCGGTGCGCAGGACGCTGCCCGTCGGGTACTCCCCCGCGGTGATCGCGGGCCCGAGGGTGTCCAGTACGCGGCCGTGCAGCCCCCGGCCCGGTGTGCTCATGCACTCAGCGTACAGAGTGGATCACGGCTCCCAAAAAGTCAGACTTATTTGTCACAGACTCTTGAATTCGTCGTACCTAATGGGTTTCAGTGTGCCGACGTCAGATGTCGACGTCGCATGTCGAGGAAGACAGCGAGGCAGTGATGCGTACCCCCCACGTCGTCGTGGTGATGGGCGTCGCCGGCACGGGCAAGACCACGATCGGTCCCTTGCTCGCGGCCCGGCTCGGCGTCCCGTATGCCGAGGGCGACGACTTCCACCCGCCGGCCAACATCGCCAAGATGTCGGCCGGGATTCCGCTGGACGACGCGGACCGGTGGCCGTGGCTCGATGCCATCGGCGGCTGGGCGCACGGGCGGGCGGGCCTCGGCGGGGTGGTGAGCAGTTCGGCGCTGAAGCGGTCGTACCGCGACCGGCTCAGGGCGGCGGCCCCCGGGATCGTGTTCGTGCACCTGACGGGCGACCGCGCGCTCATCGAGGACCGCATGTCCCACCGGCAGGGCCACTTCATGCCGACCGCGCTGCTGGACTCGCAGTTCGCCACGCTCCAGCCGCTGGAGCCGGACGAGCCGGGGGTCACCGTGGACGTCTCCGGCAGCCCGGACGAGATCACCGCGCGGGCCGCCGAGGCACTGGCCGCGCTTCCCGACCCCGCGCAGTGACACCCCGCAGCACTCCCCGCCTCAGTACCCCCTCCCCTCAGTACCCCCTCCCCCGTCCCCGTCCATCTGTAAGGGAATCCCCGTGACCAGACTCAGCGCCGAGATGCTGGCAGCGGACACAGTCCAGCCCATCACCTCGGCAGGGCACGCCCAGCTCGGCATAGCCGTGCTGGCGGGCATCGCCGTGATCGTCCTGCTCATCACCAAGTTCAAGCTGCACGCCTTCCTGGCGCTGACCATCGGCTCCCTCGCGCTGGCCGCGTTCGCCGGGGCGCCGCTCGACAAGGCGATCACCAGCTTCACCGCCGGGCTCGGCAGCACGGTCGCCGGCGTCGGCGTGCTGATCGCGCTGGGCGCGATCCTCGGCAAGCTGCTCGCCGACTCGGGCGGCGCCGACCAGATCGTCGACACCATCCTCGCCAAGGCCGGCGGCCGGACCATGCCGTGGGCGATGGTGCTGATCGCCTCCGTGATCGGACTGCCGCTGTTCTTCGAGGTCGGCATCGTGCTGCTGATCCCGGTGGTGCTGATGGTCGCCAAGCGCGGCAACTACTCCCTGATGCGCATCGGCATCCCGGCGCTCGCCGGCCTGTCCGTGATGCACGGCCTGGTGCCGCCGCACCCCGGCCCGCTGGTCGCGATCGACGCGGTCGGCGCCAATCTGGGCGTCACCCTGGCGCTCGGTGTGCTCGTCGCCGTCCCCACCGTCGTCATCGCGGGCCCGCTGTTCTCGAAGGTCGCCGCCCGCTGGGTGGACGTCCCGGCGCCCGAGCGGATGATCCCGCAGCGTCCCTCCGAGGAACTGGACAAGCGGCCCGGCTTCGGCGCCACGCTCGCCACGATCCTGCTGCCGGTCGTCCTGATGCTGGCCAAGGCCCTGGTGGACATCGTGGTCGACGACCCGACGCACCTGGTGCAGCGCGTCTTCGACGTCATCGGCTCGCCGCTGATCGCCCTGCTCGCCGCGGTGATCGTCGGCATCTTCACGCTGGGCCGTCCGGCCGGGTTCTCCAAGGACCGGATCTCACAGACCGTCGAGAAGGGCCTGATGCCGATCGCCGGCATCCTGCTGATCGTCGGCGCGGGCGGCGGCTTCAAGCAGACGCTGATCGACTCCGGCGTCGGCCAGATGGTCCTCGACATATCCAAGGACTGGTCCATACCGGCGCTGCTGCTCGCCTGGCTGATCGCGGTGGCGATCCGGCTGGCGACCGGTTCGGCGACCGTGGCGACCGTCTCGGCGGCCGGTCTGGTCGCGCCGCTGGCCGCCGACATGTCGACCACCCATGCGGCCCTGCTGGTCCTCGCCATCGGCGCCGGCTCGCTGTTCCTGAGCCATGTCAACGACGCCGGGTTCTGGCTGGTGAAGGAGTACTTCGGGTTGAGCGTCGGCCAGAACCTGAAGACCTGGTCGGTGATGGAGTGCATCATCTCCGTGGTCGCCGGCGCCCTGGTCCTCCTCCTGTCCCTCGTGATCTAGAAACGGTACGGCGATGACGGTTCACCCCCTCTTCGACATCGGCGGGCGCACGGCCCTGGTCACCGGCTCCAGCCGGGGCATCGGGCTCGCGCTGGCCCGCGGCCTGGCCGAGGCCGGCTGCACGGTCGTACTCAACGGCCGCGACGGCGGCCGGCTCGCCGAGGCCGCCGCCGGGCTGCCCGCCGGCCGGGTGCACACGGCGGTGTTCGACGTGACCGACGGACCGTCCGTGGCCGCGGGCATCGCGGACGTCGAGGAGCGGGTGGGCCCGCTCGACATCCTGGTCAACAACGCGGGCATGCAACTGCGCGCACCGCTCCTGGAGTTCACCGACGCCGACTGGCACCGGATCCTGGACACCAATCTGACCAGCGCGTTCCTGGTCGGCCGGGAGGCGGCCCGGCGGATGACGGAACGCGGCCACGGCAAGATCGTCAACATCTGTTCGCTGCAGAGCGAGGTGGTGCGCCCCGGCATCGCGCCGTACGCGGCGACCAAGGGCGCGCTGAAGATGCTCACCAAGGGCATGTGCGCGGACTGGGGGCCGTACGGCGTCCAGGTGAACGGGCTCGGACCCGGCTACATCGAGACCGAGCTGACCCGGCCGCTCGTCGAGGACGAGGAGTTCACCGCCTGGGTGCGCCGCCGCACCCCCGCCGGTCGCTGGGGCCGCACCGAGGACCTGGTGGGCGGGGTGCTGTTCCTCGCCTCGCCGGCCGCGGACTTCGTCAGCGGGCAGGTGCTGTACGTCGACGGCGGCATGACGAGCGTGCTGTGAAGGAGGCCGGCGGGATGCTGGGCTGTGTGATCCATGGGCGCGGTGATCTGCGCGTCGAGGAGCTTCCGGTGCCGGAACCCGGCCGCGGACAGGCGCTCGTCGCCGTCCGCTACGGCGGGGTGTGCGGCTCCGACCTGCACTACTGGCGGCACGGCGGGGTCGGTGACTTCCGGCTCCGGGAGCCCATGGTGCTCGGCCACGAGGTGGTGGGCACGGTGGTCGCCTACGGCGCCGGCGCCTCGGGGCCGGCCGTCGGTACGGCCGTCGCCGTGCACCCCGCCACCCCGTGCGGGGCGTGCCCGGAGTGCGCGGCCGGGCGGCGCCATGTGTGCCGTGACACCCGCTACCTCGGCAGCGCGGCCCGTTTCCCGCACGTCCAGGGCGGGTTCGCGGCCCAAGTGACCGTGCCGGCCGGGCAGTTGCGGGCCCTGCCCGCCGGTCTTGAGCCGCGCCGGGCGGCGCTCGCCGAGCCGCTGTCGGTCGCGCTGCACGCGGTGCGGCGGGCCGGGCCGGTGGCCGGGCGGCAGGTGCTGGTGACCGGGGCCGGGCCGATCGGATGTCTGGTGGTGGCCGCGGCGCGGGCGGCGGGCGCGGCCCGGGTGACCGTGACCGACCTGCTGCCCGAGGCGCTGCGGTACGCCGCTCTGGCGGGCGCCGACACGGTCGTCAGGGCGGACGATCCGGACGACGCCGGGTGGCCTGCCGAGGTCGACACGGCCGTCGAGGCGTCGGGGGTGGCCGCCGGGCTCGACACCTGTCTGCGGTTGGTGCGGCGCGGCGGGGTCGTGGTGCAGCTGGGCATGCTGCCGGCTGGGCAGAGCACGTTCGCGGGGAACCTGGTGGTGAGCCGGGAGATCGAGCTGCGCGGGGCGTTCCGGTTCGACGCCGAGTTCGACGAGGCGCTGGAACTGCTGGCGGCCGAGCCCGCGTTCGACGCGCTGATCAGCGCGGTGGTCCCGGTGACCGCGGCGGAGCATGCGTTCGCCCTGGCGGCGGACCGCAGCCGCGCGTGCAAGGTCCTGCTGGACTTCACCACCTGAACCCTCGGGTGCGGGTGCGGGTGCGGGTGCGGGTCCGGGTGCGGGTCCGGGTCCGGGTGCGTTGTGGCTGGTCGCGCAGTTCCCCGCGCCCCTACGGGGCGCGCCCCACGTCCCCACTGCGGGGTGGGTCAGGGGCGCCACAGGGGGTGTTCTCGGGTCGCCCAGTCCCGGCTCACGGTGCCGGTGCGCAGGCCGCGGCGGGCTTCCGGGTCGGCCAGGGCCATCCCGATGTGGCCGGCCAGCACGACACCCATGGTCAGGGCGAGCCAGTCGTGCACGAAGGTCGCCGAGGTGCGCCACATCAGCGGGGTGAGATGGGTGAACCACATCATCAGGCCCGTGCCGAGCATCACCAGCGTGGCGCCTGCGATCCAGGCGGCGTAGATCTTCTGGCCGGCGTTGAACTTGCCCGCCGGGCGCGCGGAGTGCCGCTTGTCGCGGCGCAGGGCCGCCCCGAGCCAGACCCGGTCGTGCCGGCCGAAGCGGTTCAGGAAGCGCAGGTCGGCGCGGAACGCCCGGGAGGCGAGCCCCAGCAGGACGGGCACCGGCAGCGCGAGGCCCGCGTACTCGTGGACGCGGACGACGAGCGCGCGGCGGCCGACGGCGACGGCGAGTTGGGGGATGTAGAGGCAGGCCGCGGTCAGCACGCACACGCCCATCAGCGCGGCCGTCGCGCGGTGCACCCAGCGTTCGCCGCGGGAAAAGCGCGGCAGCCGGGCCGTGCCCGCGGGGGCCTCAGTTCGTAGGCTCATCGGTGCGTCCGTTCGAGCGGCCGACCCAGGCGTCGACGTCGTATCCCAGGTTCTCCCAGTACCCGGGTTCGACCCGGTCGGTGACGGTGATCCCGGAGAGCCACTTCGCCGACTTGTAGAAGTACATGGGGGCCACGTACAGGCGGACGGGTCCGCCGTGGTCGTGGCCGATGTCCTCGTCCTGCATGCGCAGCGCGACCAGCACGTCGGGGCGGCGGGCCTGGTCGAGGGTGAGGCTCTCGGTGTAGGTGCCGTCGAAGCAGGTGAAGCGGATCGCGCGGGCCGTGCCGCGCACGCCCGCCGCATCCAGCAGCCGGGACAGCCGGACCCCCTCGAACGGGGTGTCGGGGACCCGCCAGCCGGTGACGCACTGGACGTCCTTGACCAGCCGGGTCTGCGGCAGGGCGCGTAGATCGGCGAGGGTGTAGGCGCGGGGGCGGTCGACGAGTCCGCCGATCGTGAGCCGGTAGTCCGCGGGGCCCCGGTGCGGGACGGACGCGGCGACCGAGTAGTAGCGGAAGCCGCCGCCGTTCGGCAGCAGGCCCGTCAGTCCGGTGGGGTCCTTGCCGGAGGCGGCGCCGAGGAACGCCTCGGTGCCGCGCTGGAGTGCGGGGGCGGCGGCCACTCCGAGGGCGCCGAGGGCGAGGGTGCCGAGGAACACACGGCGGCCGATCGGGCGGCCCTCCTCGGCCCGTGCGTCCTCGGGTGGTTCGGGGTTCACACCGTCATTCGAGCACCGTCGGCTCCGCGGGACCAGGGGGTAGGGCCACGGGTCAGCGTTCCGTAATGTCTTCTTGCGTTCCCGGAAGGGGACCGCGCGGGCACGACGGGTCCGGGAGCACCCCGTCGGGGGCCGACTGCGGGGCGCCGAGCGCGCGGTCGCGGGCGGCGCGGAAGGCGGCGTGAGGCTCGCGGTCGGAGTACCACCACGGCCGTGGGGTCGGGTGCCGGCCGATCCGCTGGAACAGGGCGGCGGCCTCGGCGGTCCGGCCCGCGCAGGACATGGCGTGGGCGAGGAAGTTGAGGTCGACGTGGCGGCGCGGGTGCTCGTCGTGCTCCCATTCCAGCCACCAGTCGAAGGCGGCCCGCAGCACCTGCCGGGCCCGGGGTCCCGACCAGTGCCCGGAGGCGACGGGGTCGGCGGGCACCAGGCCCGCTGCGGCCAGCGCCCGGAAGCGCTCGGCGTGCGCGACGACCGGCAGGACGGCGAGCGGGGAGTCGGCGGGGGCGCGGTCCGCGGTCCGGTCGGCGAACGCGTACGCTTCGTGGCCCGGGTCGGCGCCGGGCTCGGGGCGGCGCTCGGCCAGGCGCGCGGTCATCAGATGGTGCGCGTGGTGGTGGTCGCGGTGCCGGCGGCACACCTCGGCGAAGGCGTCCGCGGTCTCCTCGTCGGTGCCGAGGTCGCGGGCGAGCAGGAGCAGCCCGAGCCACGGGGTCGGGTCGGCGGGCGCCAGTTGGGCCGCGGCGCGGCAGGCGGCGCGGGCCGCGGCGGGCTCCTCCTTGCCGCGCAGGGCGCGCCGCGCCAGGGACAGGGCGAGCAGCGCGGCGGCGTCGGCCGATCCAGGCTCGGCGGCCAGCCAGTCGAGGGCCCAGGCTGCGGTGTACGGCGGGCGGGCGAGGACGTAGATCCGGTGGCCGCGGCGGTCCCAGTCATCGGCCGTGCGCTGCAGCAGCGCCCGTACGGACTGCCGCCGGCCCTGGGCCAGGGCGGCGCGCGCGGCGATCAGCTCGGTGTCGTCGAAGGCGTCGTCGAAGACCTCGTAGGGGCGCGCGCGGCGCGGGTGGAGCAGGGGCGGGGGTGAGGGCACCGCGGGACTTCCTGGTTGTCGAACTGCCATCGACCGATCACTCACAGCAAATCCCCAGCCAACGGTTCACGTCAAGTTCACCGGAGCTGTTGTTGGATTCAACTACCGTTTGCAGTAAGGGAGTTGGGCAGGCCTGGGTCGCTTGGGCGGCGGGCCGGACCCGCCGAGGGGGATCTCGGCTCGCGGGCCACTGGTCGACCGGGCGTCGCGACCGATTCACCTGACCGGTTCTGGGCACTCCCGGGGGCACGGAGAGCCTCGGGAGGCTACAGTCGGCCACTACGCACCCGTGGCCCGGCCGGATGATCGAGGTACGCAGCGTGTCGGTTCTGGTTCTGAGTCTCGCCGTGAGCGCGGCCTGTTGCCTCGGCTTCGGATTCGTGCTCCAGCAGAACGCCGCCCAGAAGGCACCCCTGAGCGACTTCCTCTCGCCGCGGCTGCTGCTCGACCTGATGAAGGTGCCGCGCTGGCTCGGCGGCATCGGTCTGATGGCGGCCGGGATGATCCTCGGCGCCATCACCCTGAGCCGGGGCGAGATCTCCCTGGTGGAGCCGCTGCTCGCCACGAACCTGCTGTTCGCCCTGGCCCTTTCCCGGCACCAGACCAAGCAGTTGCTGGGCCGACAGGGCTGGGCGGGCCTCGCCCTGCTCGCCGGCGGCGTCACCGCGTTCATCGTGGCGGGCCAGCCGCACGGCGGGCACGCCGTCACCGACCCGGTCCGGCACTGGCTGATCATCGGTGTGATGCTGGGCCTCGCCCTGCTGCTCACCACCTTCGCCAAACGCTCCCGGCTGAGCACGGCCCCGGTGCTGCTGGCCCTCGCCGCCGGTCTCCTGTACGGCGTGCAGGACGCGCTGACCCGGATCAGCGGGCAGCGGTTCTCCGCCGGCGGGCTCGCCGAGCTGTTCTCCGGCTGGCAGCCCTACGGGGTGCTCGTGCTGGGCGTCACCGGGCTGATCCTGGTGCAGAGCGCGTTCGAGACGGCGCCGCTGCGGATGTCGCTGCCCGCGCTGACGGCCGCCCAGCCGCTGGCCGGGATCCTGTGCGGGGTGGGCTTCCTCGGTGACCGGCTGCGCACCGACACCGGGGCGCTGGCCTGGGAGGCGGCCGGGCTGGCCGCCGTGGTCGTGGGCATCGTGCTCCTCGGACTGCATCCGGCGATGCCACGCGGCACGGCTGAGCCGGTGCCGAAGCGGGATCTTCAGCCCCACTGAGCCCTGGCCGGGCCGGCCTCGGCGTATCCGTCTCCGGTCGTGTCGGGGTCGGTGTGCCGTTCCCGCGGTCGTTTGGGCGGGGGTGTCGTTCGGCTGCGGCTGCGGCTACGTTCCCCGCGGTCCTTTGGGGCAGGGGTGTCGTTCGGCTGCGGCTGCGTGGGGGCTGATCGCGCAGTTCCCCGCGCCCCTACGGGGGCACGACACCACGTCATTCGGCTGCGGCTGCGTCGGGGCCGATCGCGCAGTTCCCCGCGCCCCTACGGGGGCACGACACGACGTCGTTCGGCTGCGGCTGCGTGGGGGTTGATCGCGCAGTTCCCCGCGCCCCTTCGGGGCGCGCGTTGCCCGCGGGCCTTCGGGGTGCGGGGGCTGCTTGGATGGGGGGATGAGCGTTGCTGACGAAATCCTCGACATCGTCGATGAGCATGATCGGGTCATCGGGCAGTCCCCCCGCGGGGAGGCGTACGCGCGCGGGCTGCGGCACCGCTGCGCGTTCGTCCTGGCCCGGAACACGGCCGGCCGGATCTTCGTGCACCGCCGCACGGCGACCAAGCTGGTCTACCCCTCCCGGTACGACATGTTCGTCGGCGGCGTGGTCGGCGCGGGCGAGTCCTACGACGACGCGGCCCTGCGCGAGGCCGAGGAGGAGCTGGGGGTGACGGGGCTGCCCCGCCCGTCGCACCTGTTCACCTTCCTGTACGACGACGGCGCCGGCCACAGCTGGTGGTCAGCGGTCTACGAGGTCCGCTGCGCGCTTCCGGTCCGGCCCCAGGCCGAGGAGGTGGCCTGGCACGACTTCCTGAGCGAGGACGAGCTGGAGCGGCGGCTCGGCGAGTGGGAGTGGACGCCGGACGGGCTTGCGGCGTACCGGCGGCTGCGGGCACACCGGGGCGAGGGATGACCGCGGGAGACCCGGCCGACCGGCCCCGCCGAAGGGCCCGATAGGGTCCTCGACGTGAGCGAATTCCTGCGAAACGTCCGGTTCTGGTTCACGCCCGACCGGGTCCGGGACGAGGGCGACACACCCGACTACCGGTTCTCGCTGGCGAACGAGCGCACCTTCCTGGCCTGGCTGCGCACCGCGCTCGCGCTGATCGGCGGGGGTTTCGCGGTGGACCAGTTCCTGCCGGAGCTGCGCTGGGGCTGGCGGGTGGGGCTGGCACTCGCCCTGCTCGGCGCGGGCGTGCTGTGCGCGCTGCGCGCGATCAACCACTGGGTGCGCTGCGAGCGGGCGATGCGGCGCGGCGAGGACCTGCCCGCGTCCCGGTTCCCGGCGCTGCTGAGCCTCGTCGTCGCGGTGGTGGCGGTCGCCATGGTGCTCGTCGTGCTCCTCGGGTGGGAGGGGTGACGGCCGACCGGGACCCGGGGCTGCAGCCGGAGCGGACCCGGCTCGCCTGGCGGCGCACGACGCTGTCCTCCGCGGTGGTCACCGTGCTCGCCGTGCGCACCGCCCTGCACGGCGGGGCGTCTGCCGCCGGCCTCCTGGTGTGCGCGCTGTGCTGCGGGCTCTGGCTGGGCTTTCTGACGGTCGCCCACCACCGGGTGCGGGTGCTCGCCACGACCGCACGCCCCGCGTCCCTCACCCCCCGGCATGCCGCGGCGGCGGCGCTGTGCGCAGTGGCGATGGCGGTGTGCGCGGCGGCGATAGTCCTCTAGGGCCGCCCGTCCGGGCGCCGGCCCCGCCGGACCGGCGGGGCCGGTGCGGCCATGCCCGCGGTTCTCCCGGGTACCCGGACGCACGCAATCAGAATGCCCCGATATGTCCCGTATGCATGGCAGCCTGTGCGTCGTCCGCACCCCTCTCCCGAAGGTGAGCACCATGACCGCAGTTCATCAGGAACACGCCGCCCACGACTCGCACCGCCACGGCCCCGACTGCGGGCACACCCAGGTACCGCACGGCGACCACGTGGACTACGCGCACGACGGGCATCTGCACCGCGAGCACGCCGGACACTGGGACGAGTGCGAGCCGGCCCGGCACACCACCCACGAGGGCCACGACCACCAGCACGGCGAGGGCTGCGGGCACACCGGCGTGCGGCACGGCGATCACATCGACTACCTGCACGACGGCCACCGGCACGCCGAGCACGCCGGTCACTGGGACGACCACTGACCCCGGCCGCACCCCCGCCGCACCCCGGTCGACGGCTCCTTCGCGCGACGCGCGGGGAGCCGTCGGCCTATCGTGGCTCCGGTCACCTTCGACACCCGCACTGGACGGCATACCGACCGGTCGGCATCATTGATCGCGTCCTGTTTCCCTGTCCGTAGGAGCGATGCATGGGTCCCGACCACCCGCCCGGACTCGATCCCGACCGGTTGCGCGAACTGCTCGACCGCGAACGGCCCGGTCTGGTCGACGGCCCCCTGACCGGACGGCTGATCGAGGGCGGACGGTCGAACCTCAGCTACGCCGTCACGGACGGCAGGTCGACCTGGGTCGTACGCCGACCCCCGCTCGGCCATGTCCTGGCCACCGCGCACGACATGGCGCGCGAGCACCGCGTGATCGGCGCGCTGTACCCCACGCGGGTGCCGGTGCCGCGCCCGGTGCTGCTGTGCGAGGACCCCGAGGTCCTCGGCGCGCCCTTCTACGTCATGGAGTTCGTCGAGGGCACGCCGTACCGCACCGCCGAACAGCTGGCCCCGCTGGGCGCGGAGCGCACCCGGCACGCGGTGCTCTCCCTCGTCGACACCCTCGTGGAACTGCACGCCGTGGACCCCGCCGAGGTGGGCCTCGCGGACTTCGGCCGTCCCGAGGGTTTCCTCGACCGGCAGTTGCGCCGCTGGGGCAAGCAGCTGGACGCCTCCCGCGACCGGGAGCTGGCCGGCATCGACGAGCTGCACGCGGCCCTCGGGCGCGCGCTGCCCACGTCCCCCGCGCCGGCCGTCGTGCACGGCGACTACCGGCTCGACAACGTCCTCCTCGACGCCGACGACCGGATCACGGCGGTCCTCGACTGGGAGATGTCGACGCTCGGCGACCCGCTGACCGATCTGGGCCTGCTGGTGATGTACAGCCTGCCGCTGGGCACGCCGCACTCCCCCGTCTCGACCACCGCCGAGGCCGCCGGGCACCCCGCGCCTGCCGAGCTGATCGAGCGGTACGCGGCGCGCTCGGGGCGGGATGTGTCGGCCGTCTCCTGGTACACGGCGTTCGCCTGGTTCAAGCTCGCCGTGATCCTTGAGGGCATCCACTACCGGTACACGCTGGGGCAGACGGTAGGACCCGGCTTCGACCGCATCGGTGGCCTCGTCCCCGTCTTCATCGAGCACGGACTCACCACCCTCCGGGAAGGCTGACGGTCATGGACTTCGCGTTCGACGCGCGCACCGAGGAACTCCGCGCCAGGCTGCTGGCCTTCATGGACGAGTACGTGTATCCCGCAGAGGCGGTCGCCGAACAGCAGCGGGCGGCGCTGGCCTCGCCCTGGGACACCCCGGCCGTGGTCGAGGAGCTGAAGGCCGAGGCGCGCAGGCAGGGGTTGTGGAACCTGTTCCTGCCGGACGCCGAGTACGGCGCCGGGCTGACCAACCTCCAGTACGCGCCGCTGGCCGAGATCACCGGCCGCTCCCCGCAGCTCGCGCCCACCGCGCTGAACTGCGCGGCCCCGGACACCGGCAACATGGAGGTGCTGGCGCAGTTCGGCGACGAGCGGCAGAAGAAGCAGTGGCTGGAGCCGCTGCTGGCCGGCGAGATCCGCTCGGCGTTCGCGATGACCGAGCCGGAGGTGGCCTCGTCGGACGCCACCAACATCACCACCCGTATCGAGCGGGACGGTGGGGGCGCCTCCCGGTCGAGCGGAGCCGAGAGCGGGGGTGAGGGTGGAGGTGAGGGTGGAGGTGAGTACGTCGTCACCGGACGCAAGTGGTACATCTCCGGGGCGATGAACCCGGACTGCCGGATCTTCATCGTGATGGGCAAGACCGACCCCGGCGGCGCCGACGTCCGCCGCCAGCAGTCCATGGTCCTCGTGCCCCGTGACACGCCGGGCGTCACGGTGCGGCGGGCGATGCGGGTCTTCGGGTACGAGGACCACTACCACGGCGGTCATGCCGAGGTGGTCTTCGACCACGCGCGCGTGCCGGTGTCGAACCTGATCGGCGAGGAGGGCGGCGGTTTCGCCATCGCCCAGGCCCGGCTCGGGCCCGGCCGTATCCACCACTGCATGCGGCTGATCGGCATGGCGGAGCGGGCGATCGAGCTGATGTGCCGGCGTGCCGTGTCCCGCACGGCCTTCGGCACGGCGCTGGCCCGGCAGGGCGTGGTCCACAACTGGATCGCGGACGCCCGGGTGACGGTGGAGCAGCTGCGGCTCCTGGTGCTGAAGACGGCGTGGCTGATGGACACGGTGGGCAACAAGGGCGCGCACACGGAGATCCAGGCCATCAAGATCGCCACGCCCCGCGCGGTCGTCGACATCATCGACCGGGCCATCCAGCTGCATGGCGCGGGCGGCGTCAGCCAGGACTTCCCGCTGGCCGAGCTGTACGCGGCCGCCCGCACCCTGATGATCGCGGACGGCCCGGACGAGGTCCACCAACGCTCCCTGGCCCGCCGGGAGTTGAAAAAGTACCTCCCCTGAACGGTCCCCGCTCCGAGCAGCGCCCCAAAGGGGCGCGGGGAACTGCGCGACCAACCACGACGCAGCCGCAGACGACAGACGACCGTCGGCAGAACAGCGCACCGCGCCGTGTCACGGCCGCAGCGCCCGCAGCAGCAGGTCCGCCAGGTGGTCGGCGACCTGCTGCGGGGTGAGCGGGCCGTTCGGCCGGTACCACGTCGACAAGTGGTGGACGGAGCCGAAGTGGTAGTCCACCACCAGGTCGGCCGGGGTCGCCGTGGAGAAGACGCCCTCCCGCTGCCCCTCCTCGACGAGCGCCCGGAAGCGTTCGTGGTAGCGCCGGCGCTCGGCGCGCACCTGCTTGTTCTTCTCGGGGCCGAGGTGGTGCATGGAACGGAAGAAGATCATCGCGTCGTCCAGGTTCTCGATCGTGGTGACGACGACATCGGCCGCCGCCGCCCGCAACCGCTTCTCGACCGGTTCGTCGGCGTCCGCGAAGGCGTCGAGCCGCTCCTGCTGGACGCGCAGCACGCGGGCGTAGACCTCGTGCAACAGGTCGTCCTTGGAGCCGAAGTAGTGGTAGAGCGCTCCCTTGGTGACGCCGGCCGCCTCGACGATCTCCTGTACGGAGGTGCGATCGTAGCCCTGCTCGGCGAAGAGCCGTGTGGCGGCGGCGAGGAGCCGCTGCGGGACGGGAGTCCCGTCGCCGTCCTTCGTCCTGGGCACTGCCGCCACCTGCCTTTCCGTGGTGCTTCACTAGCCGTCGTGCGCGCGGGAACGCGGTTCCCGAGAGAGGATCTTTCCACTTCCCGTCCTGGGCGGGTCGGGCAGGATCTGTGACCGGGCGTGGGCACGTGCGGGCGGGGCGCCGGGTCCGTAGCCGGTCATCGGTTCGTCTCCCAGGTCCGCTGGAGGTGGTTCATGCCGGACAGCCAGCGGTCCGGGTCGGCGGCCCTGACCCGGTAGTACTCGGCGACCTCCGGGTGCGGCAGGATCAGGAAGCGGTCCTCTTCGATGCCTTGGAGCAGGGCGTCCGCGACGTCCTCCGGTTCGATCGCGGTCGGTCTGAGCACGAGGTCGCCCGCGCTGCCGGCGGCGGCCAGCATGTCGGTGTGCACGCCCTGCGGGCAGATGGCGTGGACCTTCAGTCCGCGGTGCCGGTAGGTCAGTGACAGCCACTCGGCGAAGGCGTACGCGCCGTGCTTGGTGACGCTGTAGGGTGCGGCGCCGATCATGGTGAGGAGTCCGGCGGCGGAGACGGTGGACACGAAGCGGCCGGTGCCGCGCTCCAGCCAGCCGGGCAGCAGCGCGTGGGCGGCGCGCACATGGGCCATGACGTTGACGTCCCAGGCCCGCGCCCAGACGTCCTCGGGCGCGGCCTCCGAACCGCCCGAGCCGAGCCCGGCGTTGGCGCAGTAGACGTCCACCGTGCCGCCCAGCGCGTCCCGGGCGGCGGCGACGGTCGTGGCCGCGTCGCCGGGGACGGCGATGCCGCCGATCTCGTCCGCGACCGCCTCGGCCCGGTCCGCGTCGAGGTCGTTCACGACGACCCGGGCGCCCTCGGCGGCGAAGCGGCGGGCGAGCGCCGCCCCGATCCCACGGCCCGCTCCGGTGACGACGACTCCCGCATCCCGCACGGCTCCCACCCTCGGTCCCCTTCGACGCGATTCGGCTCCTGCGGTGCCACACTAACCGGTCGGTATGTTTACGGGAAAGGCCGATGGCGACACGTTGGAGGCGGGGCCGCGCCCGGGAGCGGCTTCGCTCAGCGGCCGGGAGAAACGTCACGGCCGTCCCGCACCTTCCGCCCCGCCTCGACTTCCGCAGAGCGTGCCCACGCCAACATCGCCGATCACGGAGGCCGTCCCGGGACCTGCCGCTTCGAGGGGACGAATCTGTCGGAGGGGCGGGGCACGACCCGGCCCTTCGAACTGCTGGGCGCGGACGGCTTCGACGGACGGTGGGCCGCCGCGGCGGGCGAACTCGGGCTGCCCGGCGTGCGGTTCCCTGAGGCCTACTTCGCGCCCGCCTTCTCCAAGGTCCAGGCACGACCGTCGGCGGTGTGCAGATCCACGTCGCACGGCAACGTCGTACACCCGGAGTCGGCGCGGGTGATGCCGGCGGCGGGCCGCGCGTCGTGCGGCCCGCCGCCGTCGGGTCACCGGTGCGAGGTGAACTCCACCACCTGCTGGTAGGTCGGCCGGTTCTGCCAGCTGATCTTGCCGTGCTTGATGCCGCCCAGGGTGCGCTGGACGATCGAGTCGGCGCACCACTGGTCGCCCGCCGAGCACTGCTCGTCGCCGGGGTAGACCTGGGCGGCGGTCAGTCCCGCCGCCTGCTTGAGCGTGCCGATCAGAACGTCCCGGCAGGAGCCGAGGCTGCCGCCGCCGCAGTACTTCTGGGCGAGCGGCCCCTGCACGGGTTCACCGAGCACCGCCCGGATGTCCTTGTCGACATAACTCCACCAGCCGTACTGGAAGGAGCTTCCCGCATGCGGTCCGGTCGGTCCGTGCCCGGCCGACGGCGCCTCGTCCACCGGCAGGTTGGCCGTGAACGCGGTGAAGAGGTCGCTGCCCAGACCGGGTTCGAACTGGGCCTTCACCAGCAGCGGCCACCAGGCGTCCAGGATCCGGACGGCGTCGGCGTTCGCGTACTGTTTCGAACCCGCCGACGTCTCCGTCCGCTTGGCGCCGGCGCTCACCCACGCCTGGAGCTTGCTCACCGCCGCCGCGGCCGTGGAGTCGGTGACCGCCGAACTGTTGATCACCTTCAGCAGGTCCGGCAGCACGTCCTCGGCGCGCAGATCGGCTAGCCCGGCGTCCGCCATCGCCTTCACCAGCGAAGCCCGGGTGACCCCGCCGGCCTGGACCAGCTTCTTCACCCGGTCGTCGAGGAGGTTGCCGCGGTGCACCGACCCCTCGCCCCAGGGCGCGGCCGCGTAGTCCTTGGCCTGCTTGTTGTTCCAGGAGATGTAATAGTCCTGGTCGACGGAGCGGGGGTGCTCGGCGGGCGGCGTGTAGTCGGCCGTGTTGCTCGCCGGGTCCCAGCCGCGCCACTCGTACGCGGGCTGCGCCCACACCGGGAACTCCGCGTCCACCCCGCTCGCCCGCACCGGGTTGCTGCCGCTGTTGTAGTACGCGGTGTGCCGGGAGTCGGCGTAGAACCAGTTGAACGTGTAGTTGATGTGCTGGGCCGCGGCCTGGAAGTCCTCGGGGCCCTTGAGGTGGTCCGGGTCGTTCAGCATCTGGAAGCCGATGATCGAGTCGACCTCGTGCAGGTAGGAGGAGCGCAGCGTGGTGTAGGCGACCTTCTTGCCGTCGACGGTCGCCCGGTACGCCACCGGCCCGTACTTGGTGCGCCAGACCCGCATGGTGTACGAGCCGGCCGCGGTGCCGTCGGCCACGGTCGGCTTCCAGGCGTTCTTCTGCTCGACCTTCTCCATGGCGGTGCAGGTGCCGCGGTACAGATAGTGGTAGTCGTCCTGGCACAGCTCGACCGCGTAGGTATCGATGATGTCCTGGCCGGAAGTGGTGGCGCTCCACGCGTAGTCCTGGCCGCGGCCCAGCTCGACGTACATGCTCAGGCCCGCGAAGGAGGCGCCGCGGGCGCTGATGCCGGGGCCCTGGATCTCCTGGAGCATGAGCAGCTGGGGTGCGAAGTAGCCGGTCTGCGGGCCGAAGACGGCGATCGGGTGGCCGCTCGCGGTGTGCGCCCCGCTCACCACCAGGGCGTTGGACATGCCGCGCCGCGCGGAACCGAGCGCGTTCTTCGCGGCCGTGGCGGAGGCGCCGGCGGCGCTCGCGGTGGCGGCGCTGCCGGTGCGGTCGTGGAGCAGCGGCTCCTCGGTCACCGAGCCGGCGTCGGGCAGAGCCGCGCCCTTGGGGTCGGCGGGCTTGGCGCCGTACGGGAAGCTCTCGCCGTTGTGCACGGTGAGGACGGCCTCGGGGTCGTTGCGCTCACGGAAGGACTCCCAGAGGCGGGTGCCCTCCTGGACGCCGTACTTGGACTGGGCGGCGATCAGGGAGAGCGCGTTGTCGACCTCGCCGCCACCGCCGGCGCCGAACAGCGAGCCGATGACGGAGGCGAGCGCCACCAGGTCGGTGACCTTGAAGTGCTCTATGGTGCCGGCGTTGGTGATGGAGTCCTTGTGGCCGGTCAGCACGTACTCGCCGGGGAAGTAACGGCCGCTGTCGGAGGCGTCGATATAGGCGTTGATGCCGTCGATGTAGGCGTTGACATCGGCGAGGGCCTGCCGGCCGCGGTCGCCGTTGTGGGTGACGGTGTTGTCGATCTGGGCCTGCAGATCCGCCTCGGTGTAGGGGGCGTTGCGGTAGAACTGCTGTTCAAGGCCCTGGTTGGCGGCGGCGCCGCCGGCGAACGAGGTCAACTGGCCGCGGCCGACATGCCGGAAGACGTCCATCAGCCACAGTCGGTCCTGGGCCGCGGCGTAGCCCGCGCCGAACTCGGTGCCGTACCGGGTGGTGCCGGTGATGTGCGGGACGCCGGTCTTCTTGTCCCGGACGATCGTCACGTCGGTGCGGCCGGCCGGCTTCTCGGTGGAGGCGACCTGGTCGGCGGGGACCCCGAACGAGGCGTCGTTGAAGAAGGTGTTGATCTTGGCGTCGGTGAGCGCGGAGTAGCTCGTGGCCAGGTTGGCGTAGGGGCCGAGCTGGTCCTCGGCGTGGTCGGGCTGGGTGCCGAACGCCTGGTTGAGGAGGATCTGCACGAGGGTCGCGTTGCCGTTCTGGCCGGGCGGCAGGATGTCGGAGCACTGCCCTCCGCAGTGGTCGGCGGCGGCCACCGCCCGTGCCGCCGTCGGCTCGGCCGCCGCCGCCTGCTGGGTCAGCGGCGACAGCAGCCCGGCGATGAGCGCGCATACGGACGCCGCCTTCAGGAACCCGGTGCGGCTGCCGGGAGTTCTCAGTTTGTGGAACAACGCGTTGCGTGGGGTGCGCCATGGCATGGCAGCTCCTCCCGACGGGGGTGGGCCGGACGTTACCGCCGGTATCCCCGACATTGAAGATGAACATGCGTCACTTTTCGGAGTCGCCGGAGCCGTTGACCGCGTCAACCGGGGGCACGTTATGGCGGGCATCGGAAATCGGATGGAGCCGATTCGCGTGTCGACACGTCTATTCGGCGACGTCGCACGAAGTCCGTACGGCGACGCCGAAGTGACCGATGTACAGGTGCAGGTCTGACGGAGGTGCAGGGCGATGGCCGGTTTCCGGAGTCTGGCGAGACAGGTGCGCGACCCGCGGTGCGACCTGGCGCTGCGACGCTACTCGCTGCGCAAGTGCCTTGAGCGGTTCGCTCCTTACGGGCACAGGGCGACCTGGGACCATCTGTGCTCCCGGGCCGGATTCGACCCCGAGGACCGTTCTCCCGATCCGGTGCGACTCGTGGCCGCACTGGAGGAGTTGGAGGAGGCCCGGGCGGTCTGGCTCGGCTACGAGGGGAAGTTCGCCGAGCGCCGCAGGAAGGAGAAGCACGACGGGCTGCGCCGGCCGGGCAGCGTGGACGACTGGCACCGGCTGACCTGGGGCGGCTTCGGGGTCGCCTGGTGCGACGACCCCCGGGTCCATCCCCGTGAACCACTCGCCGAAGTGCTGCGACGGCTGACCGCCGCCCTTGAGCGCGCGCCCGGCTCGGCCTGCCCGGTGTGCGCCGGGGAGCGCCTTGTCTGGAAGTACGACCTGGATCACGAACCGTCGTCCGGTCCGGTCTGCGTGGACTGCGGGATTCTCGTGCCGCGGCCCGTCCTCACGCCCGAGGCGCTGGGATACGCCCGGCGCGGTCGGGTGCTCATGTCGGCCTGACCGACCGGGGGGTGCGCCGGGGATGCCGCACCCCCTGTCAGCACCGACCGGCATCATCGAAGCGGTGGCGTACCTCAACGGACGGCGCGGAAGCGCCGAGGGCGCGGAAGCGCCGAGGGCGCGGAAGCGCCGAGGGCGCGCGAGGACCGACGCTGGGTGAGGGCCGACAGTGCGGGAGCGCCGACGGTGGGTGTGCCGCTGACGACGGAGGCGATGGCCGACAGTGCGGGAGCGCCGAGGGCGCGCGAGGACCGACGGTGGGTGTGCCGCTGACG
>NZ_JBIALO010000005.1:262002-277167 GCF_042873595.1 Streptomyces sp. NPDC004629
CCGACGGTGGGTGTGCCGCTGACGACGGAGGCGATGGCCGACAGTGCGGGAGCGCCGAGGGCGCGCGAGGACCGACGGTGGGTGTGCCGCTGACGACGGAGGCGATGGCCGACAGTGCGGGAGCGCCGAGGGCGCGCGAGGACCGACGGTGGGTGTGCCGCTGACGCCGGAGGCGATGGCCGACGGCGCGGCCCAGGCGGTCGCGGCGAGGGGGACCACCGGGCAGGAAACAGCGCGCCCGGAGGGGGCACGGGGCTGTGTCACTGTGCCGGGTGGACGCGAGCGCGACCGTGGGGGCGGTCTCGGTGCGCCGACCCGTTACGCGAGCGCGACCATGGGGGCGTGCCGCTGTGCCGCACCGCCAGGTGGGCGCGGGCGCGACCATGGGGGCGTGCCGCGGTGCCGCACCGCCGGGTGGGCGCGGGCGCGACCGTGGGGCTGTGGCGCTGTGCTGACCCGTTACGTGGGCGGGGGCGGTCGCAGTGGGCCGACGGTCGAAGGGGGGCACGTGCCGGGCCGCCCGGCGCGGTGCCTACCGGCGGCGTTCCACCAGCAGCCGCGAACCCGAACCGGTCTCGCCGAAGGCGTCGTCGGGGTTGGACAGGACGCAACTCTCCAGGGACAGGCAACCGCAGCCGATGCAGTCGGTGAGGTGGTCGCGAAGCCGGTTCAGCTGTGCGATGCGCTCGTCCAGTTCGGAGCGCCACGCCTGCGAGAGCCGGGCCCAGTCCTCGCGGGTCGGGGTGCGCTCCTCGGGGAGTTCGGCGAGCGCCTGGCGGATCGTGGCCAGCGGGATACCCACCCGCTGGGCGGCCCGGACGAACGCGACGCGGCGCAGGGTGTCACGGCTGTAGCGGCGCTGATTGCCGGAGGTCCGGCGGCTGCTGATGAGCCCCTTGGACTCGTAGAAGTGCAGGGCGGAGACGGCGGCGCCGCTGCGCGCGGACAACTGGCCGACGGTCAGCTCGTGGATCTTCTCGGGGATCTGGGGCACTCGTCACAGCCTACCCACCGCGGCACCGTCGCGGTCCGTTGACATGGCCCGCCACCCCGACCATGCTGAGCAGTTGCTTAGCCGTTGGCGATTCCGTAGGTACGCGAGAGGCCGGGACAGCGACCATGGCAGAACCGAGAATCTTCACCTCCCCCGACGAGCTGAAGGCCGCGGTGGGAGAGCAGCTGGGGTACACCGACTGGGTGGAGGTCGACCAGAAGCGGATCGACCTCTTCGCGGACGCCACCGGCGACCACCAGTGGATCCACGTCGATCCGGAGAAGGCGGCGGCGGGACCGTTCGGCACGACCATCGCGCACGGGTACCTCACCCTGTCCCTGCTGCCCCTGTTCGGGCCGCAGCTGCTTCAGGTCGACGGCGCGACGATGGGTGTCAACTACGGCACCAACAAGGTCCGGTTCCCCGCCCCGGTCCCGGTCGGCTCCCGGCTGCGCGCCACCGCGCGGATCACCGGCGTCGAAGACGTCACGGGCGGCGTCCAGCTGACCGTCGCCTTCACCGTGGAGCGCGAGGGCGGCGACAAGCCGGTCTGCGCGGCGGAGTCGGTCTCCCGCTACTACCTGTCAACGACCCGGGACTAAAAGCCCGGGCTTGCACAACGGGCGCCACTGGCTGTGGTGCTGCGTTTGCGTCCTGTCCCACGCTCCGGTTCGGAAAGTGAGTCTGGGGCGGTTGACTGTGCCCCGCATCGCCACAACTCCCGTGCTCTGGCACGGATGTTGCGGGAGCTGTTGCGGTCTGCGTGATCAACGAATCCGCAGGACCGGCAGGCGAACCGGGCCTGGGAGACCCGGTTCGCCTTGTCGATGTGCCCGCATTCGGCGCAGGTGCGGGAGGTGTACGCCGGATCGACGTGCACCACGGGCACCCCCGCCTTGCGGGCCTTGTACGCGATGAACTGCCCCAGCCGGGCGAAGGCCCAGCTGGAGTGGGTGGCCCGTTGGGGCTTTGCAAGCCGTACCCGTTCGCGGATGCCCGTCAGATTCTCCAGGGCGATCCCGCGACCGGTGCTCCCCCACGCTCGGCTTCGCTCGCGCGGGAGGTGCCCCCATCGCCTCGGCCACCACATGCTTAGCGATCTTGTGGTTGATGTCCTTCGCCCGTCGCGCTTCCTTGCGCCTGCGCTTCTTCAGCCGGCGCTTGGCGGACGGGGTGTTCTTCTTCTGCAGCTTGGTACGGAGCGTGCGTTCCCGGGAGCGGATGCGGTTGAGCTCCCGTCCGGCCATGATCTCGCCGTCACTGGTGGTGGCGATGTTGACGATGCCCAGGTCGATGCCGAGGAAGTCCACCGGATCGGTGTTCAGCGGCGCTTCGGGAACGTCACAGGTGGCGTTCAGGAACCACATGCCGTCCCGCCACAGCAGATCGGACTCGCCCCTGCGGTACAGGGCCAGGGTGGCCATCTGCTCCGGTGAGGCGGTGAACGCCACGCCCTTGACCCGCCCGGCAGTCGTCCAGATCGAGATCCGGCGCCGGTCGATCTGCCAGGACAGCATCCGGTCGTCGTAGGGCTGCGCACCCTCCAGACGGAAGAC
The DNA here is from genome assembly GCF_042873595.1 of Streptomyces sp. NPDC004629. Classification (NCBI taxonomy): domain Bacteria; kingdom Bacillati; phylum Actinomycetota; class Actinomycetes; order Kitasatosporales; family Streptomycetaceae; genus Streptomyces; species Streptomyces sp. NPDC004629. Next base: position 264,553 of record NZ_JBIALO010000005.1, read on the forward strand.
GACCGGCTTCTCCACCGCCCCGCGGTAGCGCTTCGAGCCCGGCCGGCCCAGGTTCCCGGCCCTCAGGTTGGTCTTCAGCGTGGCATACGCGTCGCAGGTCTTCTTGATGACGTGCTGGGCGGCCTGCGCCCCCAGCCCCCAGCGGGCCTTGATCTGCCGGTAGGTGTGCTCACGCAGCGCGAAGATGCTCTTCACACCCTTCTCGAACGCCACGCCGCTCGCCCAGGTCGCCGCTTCGTTGCAGGCACGCAGGGTCGCCTCCGGCGCCGCCGCCTGCACAGGCGTCGGCAGCAGCCTGACCTGCACCACCAGCTTCACGATCACGAAACCTACACACGCGTACGACCGCCCACCGTACGTTCACCATCCGCCACCCGACCGAGTGAACCCGCCACCGCGTGGACACAGCACCGGCTCCGCCGGACACGGCACTCCGCGCCGCGACCACGAGAATCCGATTCTTCCCAGGGCTGAAGCCCGGGGTTCCTGGCAAGAATCTGCTGAACCACCTCCGGACCGCCTCTGAGCGCCACCGCCCGGCGGACCCGGTCTACTCGGCGCCGACCATCCGCAGCACGAGGTCGGCGTAGAGCGCACCGACCTCCTCCGGCGTCCGCGGGCCGTTCACGTTGAACCAGCGGGCCACGTCGATGCACAGGGACAGCACCGCGAGGGTCGTGCCGTGCACGTCGAGGACGTCGAACTCGCCGGACGCCACGCCCTCCTGGATGATCCCGCGTACCTCAGCGTCGACCTCGCGGCGCAGCGCGACGATCTCGGCGCGGGCGTCCGGCCCCAGCGCGTCCAGCTCGTACTGCACGACCCGCGCGGTGGTGCGCCGACCGGCGTGCCAGCGGACGAAGGAACTCACCGCGTCGGCGAGCCGCTCCCTGGCGCTGCCCTCGCGCCGGGCGGCCGTACGCAGGATGTCCAGTGCCTTGTCGTGACCGATGCGGCTGATCCGGTGGAGCAGTTCTTCCTTGGTCTTGTAGTGGATGTAGAGCGCGGCCGGGCTCATGCCGGCGCGGCCGGCGATGTCGCGGGTGGTCGTCGCGTGGTACCCGCGCTCGGCGAAGGCCTCCACGGCGGCGATGAGCAGCCGCCGGGCCGCGTCAGGTGTGACCTCGTCCCACGGCTCGACCTCGCCGCCGGTCGTCTCCTCCGCCGTACTCATCGCTCGCTCGCCCCTCTCGGTGACAGGAACTCCACCATACCGCCGAAGGTGAGCGAGCGCTTAGCACGCCCGACCGCACATCGCTGCCGCCCGGCCCCGCCACGCAGCCTTGCCGCTCAACTCCACCCCGCACCGCTGCCGCACATCCCTGCCGCTCGACCCCGGCGCGCATCCCCGCCACACATCCCGTCCCGCATCGCTGCCACACATCCCGCCACACATCCTTGCCCCTCGGCTCCGCCACACGCCCCTGCTGCTCGGCCCCGCCGCACATCCCCGCCACACATCCCGCCGGGCATCCCTGCCGCTCAGCCCCGCCACGCATCACTGCCGATCAGCCTCGGCGCGCCGCCCCGCCACGCACCCCTGCCGCTCAACTCCGCCCCGCACCGCTGCCGCACATCACTGCCGCTCAGCCCCGCCCCGCATCACTGCCGCTCAGCCCGGCTCGCATTCCCCGCCGCGCATCCCGCCACGCATTCCTGCCGCTCAGCCCCGTCGGTCAGCCCCGCCGGGCATCGCTGGTGGTCAGCCTCGGGTGTGTGGTGGTGGTCCGGGTTGCTTGAACGGGTCGTGGGCGGCGAGGAGTTTGTCGAGCCGTGCCTGGTCCACGCGGCTCACGATCTGGCCGGCCTCCTGACGGTCCCGGATGACCTTCGCCAGGGTGAAGGCGGAGGTGACCAGATACAGGACGGCGATACTGAGGAACGCACGGACCCAGGCATCCGTGTGCAGGTTGTAGATGCCGAGCGCGGTGGCCGCCAGGGCGACGCCGAAGGATGCGACGGCCTGCCCGTAGAAGGCGGTGGTGCTCTGCTGCTTGACCGGTGTCTCGCTCATGCGGGCCAGCGTCGCGCGCGGCGGCCGGGGTCACATCCGCCCAGCTACTCAGACGCGTACTCAGGACACGTCGCGCCCATGAAAGCCCACTGAAATCATCCCCGCTGGTTTATGCGCGCGCACAGGAACTCGTGGACGCGGAGGGCCTGGCGGTCGTCTCCACCCGCCGCCTCACCGCCGAGCTGGGGGTGAGCGGACCCTCCTGGAACGCGGTCGCCGACTCGGTGAGCGGCCAGGTCGACCTGTCGATGTTCGGGGACGGCCGGACTGGCGGACGGCGCTGCACGACTGGGCCGTCTCCTGCCGGGCGGCCCTGCGCGACCACCCCGGCATCGTCCCGGTCCTCGCCCGCGGCCCCGGCCGTCGGCCCGCGGCGCTGCGCCTCGCGCCGACGCCGTCCACGGCGCGATGGTCGCCGCCGGCCGGCCGCCCGCGCAGGCCACGTCCATCGGTGTGCTGATGCGGTACTTCATCATGGGCTCGGCGCTCGGCTCGTTCGCCGGGGGATTCGTGCGTGACGCGAGCGCCTACGACCCCGCCGACCATCCGCACCTCGGGCAGGCGCACCTCCTCGCCGAACAGCAGGAGAAGCAAGAGAAGATCGACGAGCGCTCGTTCGAGACGGGGCTGACGGCGCTGCTGGACGGGCTGGCGCAGCAGTACGAGCGGGTCACGCGCGCCGTGCGGTGACACTTCGGCGGCGGCCGAAGTGTCCTTGACCGATGCTGGAGGCATGACCGTCAAGGATCCCCGGGCCGCGGGGCTCGCGGCGCTCGCCGCACTGCTCGCCGACGAGACCCGGGCGGCCTGTCTGCTGGCGCTGCTCGACGGCCGGGCCTGGACCAACGGCGAGCTGGCCCGGCACGCCGGGGTCGCCGCGTCCACGCTGAGCGAACACCTGGGCAAGCTGGTCGCGGGCGGGCTGCTCACCGAGGAACGGCAGGGGCGGCACCGGTACGTGCGGCTGGCCGACGCGCGGGTCGCCCAGCTCGTCGAGGAGCTGACCGCGCACATCGCCCCGGAGGCCACCGCCCGCCGCCCGCGCACGCTGCGGGAGTCGAGCGCCGGATCCGCGCTGGCCCGCGGACGCACCTGCTACGACCACCTCGCCGGTCGGCTCGGCATCGCGATCACCGATGCGCTGACCGAGCGCGGGCTGCTGAGCGTCACGGACGAGCCGGCGGACGTCACCGCGGCCGGGCTCCGCGCGCCGGCCGCCGCGCCGGCCTCGCGGCCGGTGTCCGGGGAGCGGGGCACCGGGTTCGCGCTCACGGCCGCGGGACTGAAGTGGTTCGGCGACGCCGGTATCGGGCTCGCGCACCCGGGCCGCCGACCGCTGGCCCGCGCCTGCCTCGACTGGACCGAGCGCCGCCCCCATCTGGCGGGCGTCGCGGGCGCGGAACTGTGCCGGCACGCCCTGGACGCGGGCTGGTGCGTCCGCATCGGCTCGGGCCGCGCCGTGCGGCTGACGGCCACCGGCGAACACGCCCTGTCCGCCCTCCTGGGCATCGGCCCCGGCACACTGCGCTGACCCGGACCTCGGGCGGCGCGGGCCGGGCTCTTCGACCGAGGACCGGTGATCTCACTCGTCCAGGTCCGGCTGCCGCGCCGGGGACGGGCAGACGCGCTCGCCGTGCTGGTCGAAGACGAACAGATGGGCGAGGTCGACGAGGAGCGGAACCTGCATCCCGTGGCGGAGCCGGACGTCCGGGGTGGTCCGCACCACCAGGTCACCGGGCAGCCGGCCTTCTGGGGGCGCGGGGTCGGGACCGTCGTCCGCCGGCTGGTCCAGCACCACCACCGGCCCGGCGCGCAACGCACCCGTACGCTCCCGGATCCGCTCCAGCATGGTCGCGCCCTCGCGCCGGCGGCGGCGCGAGGGGCGGACGGCCGGGCGCGGGGACTCCAGGTCGGGTACGACGGCCGGGCTCGAACCGGTGTTGAAGTGGACGAGGACCTCGTGCCCCTGGAACTCGACGTGCTCCACGAGCCCGGTGATCGGCACCTCGCCGGGCCGGGCGAAGGACCGCGCCGGGGGTCCCCCCTGTCCGTGCGGAGCCGAGAACTTCGGGGAGATGCGGACCGCCTCCGAGCGCAGCCCGACGATCACCTCGCGGCCCTGCTGGACGCGGAGTAACTGGTGGTCCAGGCTGAGCGGTTCGGGCAGCCGGAGGTACTGCTTGCCGAGGCTGATGGTCATCGCGCCGTCGAGCGGGGCCCGCACCAGGCCGCGCAGCAGGTTGATGCGGGGGGTGCCGACGAACGCGGCGACGAAGACGTTGCGCGGCAGCGCGTACACCTCGCGGGGGCTGCCGACCTGCTGGAGCACGCCGCCGCGCAGTACGGCGACCCGGTCGCCGAGGGACATGGCCTCGGCCTGGTCGTGTGTGACGTAGACCGTGGTGACGCCCAGCTCCCGGGTCAGCTGGGCGATCTCGGCACGCAGGTGGCTGCGGAGCTTGGCGTCGAGGTTGGACAGCGGCTCGTCCATCAGGAAGGCGGAGGGGTGGCGGGCGATGGCCCGGCCCATGGCGACGCGCTGGCGTTCGCCGCCGGAGAGCTGGGCGGGGAAGCGGTCGAGGAGTTCCTCGATGCCGAGCATGCGGGCGGTGGCGTCCACGCGGGGGCGTGGGTCCGCGCCCGGGGACTCGATGCGCAGCGGGAAGCCGATGTTGTCGCGGCTGGTCATGCTCGGGTAGAGGGCGAAGTTCTGGAAGACCATCGCGATGTCCCGCTCGGCGGGCTGGAGGTCGTTGGCGTACGCGCCGTCGAGCAGCAGCGTGCCCTCGTCGATCTCCTCAAGGCCGGCGATCATTCTGAGCACGGTGGACTTGCCGCAGCCGGACGGGCCGAGGAGGACCACGAACTCGCCGGGTGTGATGTCCAGCGAGAGACGGTCCACCACCCGGGTGCCTCGGGTGTAGGACTTGCTGACGTCGTGCAGCGAGATGGCGCGTGTCATCGCAGGTGCCCCCGGGGGCTCACCAGAGCGGTGGTGCTCCGTCGGTCGAAGGTCCCGTGCGGGTCGAACGGGGCCTGTGGGTCACGGAAGTTAACGGAATGTGCGCGGCGGGGGGAAGACGCGTGCCGGGACGCCCACGAGCGCCCAGGTGACAAGCGAAACGGAAGCACTCGTTCAGCCCGGGGGCTCCGCCGGTGCAGCGGAAGAACCTCCCTGCCGCCGCGCCCACTCGCCGCAGACCCGTGCCCGAGCCGGACGGCCACGTCAAGTGCGGCTCAGCGCTTGGTGCGGCTCGGTGCTGCGGGGGCGTTCGATGACCGCCGTGGGCTGCACAGCGGGTAGGGCTCCCGCCGGGCCCAGCCCCTGCGGCCAACTCCCGCCAGTGGCAAGCCCCGTCAGACCGGCCCCCGGCCGTCCGGCACGGCCCCACGGCCGGCCGCCGAGTGCGGGTCAGCGGTTGTGGTTCGGGGTGGTGGTGTGGGGGCGGTCGATGACGGCCGTGGGCTCCCCATCGCCAGGGGCCCGGTCCATACGATCCGAGGCGCCCCCCACGACGGCATACGACACCGGCGGCCAGCTCCCCGCCAGGTACCACCCCGCGGTCCAGGACGTCCCCGCGACGACATTCGACACCCGCAGGGCCCCGCCGGGGGCAAGTGCCTTCAGACCGGCCCCCGCCGTCCGGCACGGCCCCACGGCCGGCCGCCAAGGGGGGATCAGCGGTTGTGGTTCGGGGTGGTGGTGTGGGGGCGGTCGATGGTCGTCGCCGGGAAGGCTGCCGTACCGGCCGGGCGGGACGGGGAGCGCAGGGCCACCGCCGAGGACAGCAGCAGGAGCGCGCCGAGCATGACGAACGGCGCGGCCACCCCGGCGACTCCGGCGACCAGGCCGGCCGCGGCGGGGGCGGCGACCTGGCCGAGGCGGTTGCCGGTCAGCCGCAGCGCGAGGGCGGTGGAGCGGGCGGCGTCGGGGGCGGCCTGCACGACCGTCGTCATGGACAGCGGCTGACCGACGCCCAGGCAGAAACCGAGCACGGCGAGGGTCAGCCCGAGCGCCCACACCGGCAGCGGCAGCGCGATGCCCGCGCACAGCAGGGCCGCAAGCAGGCAGGTCACGGTGAGCAGCGCGGGCCGGCCGAGCAGCCGCAGCAGCGGCGTCAGGACGAGCCGGCAGGCGATGGTGGCGCCGGCCCGCAGGCTCAGCAGGACACCGATCACGGACGGCGCGACGCCCCGGTGCTCGCCGACCACCGGGAGATAGGCGGTGAGGATGTCCGTCGCGGACAGCACGGACAGGCTGATCAGCATGCCCGCGGGCACGCCTCGGGCGCGCAGGATCCGGCTGACGGGGACGCGTGCCCCGGACGCGCTGCGGGACGTACCGGCCGTACGGTCCTCGATGCGCCACAGCGAGGTGACGGCGACCGCCGCGCCCGCCCCGGCGACCACGAGAGCCAGGGCGCTGCTGCCGGCCATGTCGGGGCCACCGATCAGAGCGCCCGCCGAGACCGGCCCGACGAGTTGGCCGAGCGAGGCGCCGATGGTGAAGTGGCCGAAGTTGCGGTCCTGTTCGTGCGGTGCCGACCGGCGGGCGACCAGCGACTGGGCGCCGATCACGAAGCCGAGGTGGCCGAGGCCCATCACCCCGCTCCACAGGGCCATCGCCCACAGGGAGTCGACCAGGCCGCTGAGCGCACAGCCGCCGGCGATGAGCACGACGCCGGCCGACAGCAGCGGCGCACAGCGGCCGTGGTCGGTGCGGCGGCCGAGCGGTACGGCGGCGAACAGCGGCAGCAGCGCGTACACGCCCGCGATGACGCCGATCGCCCGTTCGTCGGCGCCCAGCGCGAGGGCCCGGTAGGACACGGCGGGCCGGGCCATCGACACCGCGCCCTGCGCGAAGCCGAAGGCGATGACGAGTCGGAGCAGCCAGCCGCGGTTCCTGCCGGGCCTCACGATGCGGTCCTCCCTGCTGCGGTCAGATGATGCCGAAGAGCCTGCCTGCCCCGAGTACCACCAATGATGTGAGCGCCGCCCACTTCACGACGAATCTGGTGTGGTCGCCGAACTCGACCTTGGCCATGCCGACCAGGACGTACACGGCGGGCACCAGCGGGCTGGACATGTGCAGCGGCTGGCCGACCAGGGAGGCACGGGCGATCTCAAGCGTGGAGACGCCGTGTGCCTGGCCCGCCTCGGCGAGCACCGGCACGATGCCGAAGTAGAAGCCGTCGTTGGACATGAAGTAGGTGAGCGGGATGCTCAGCACGCCGGTGACGAAGGCCATGTGCGGGCCCATGCCGTCGGGGATGTTGTCGACGAGCCACTTCGCCATGTGGTCGACCATGCCGGTGCCCTGCAGCACGCCGGTGAACACGGCGGCGGCGAAGACCATCCCGGAGACGTTGAGGACATTCTCGGCGTGTGCGCCGATACGGGCCTTCTGGTCGGGCATGTGTGGGAAGTTGACGGTGAGGGCCAGCGCGGCGCCCAGCAGGAACAGCACCGGGATGGGCAGCCACTCCATGATCATGGCGGTCAGCAGGGCCACCGTGAGCAGCGCGTTGAACCAGTACAGCTTGGGCCGCAGGGTCGGCCGGTCGGGGTCGAGGCCCTGGAAGTCGCCGTCCGCGGGCTTCTCGGGGAGGTCCGCGTCCGTGCCGGTGCCCGCGCCGCCGGTGCGCGCCGGGCCGGTGCCGGCGCCGGGGCCCGCGCCGACCAGCACCGTCTCGGTCTCGGTCGCCCGCTCCTCGACCAGGGCCTCGTCCAGGGTCAGCACGCCGAGCCGTTTGCGCTCGCGGCGGCCGAGGACGTAGGCGAGGGCGATCACGGCGAGCAGGCCGACGGCGAGTGCGGGGATCATCGGGACGAAGATGTCGCTGGCGTCGAGTTTCAGCGCGGTGGCGGCGCGGGCGGTGGGCCCGCCCCACGGCAGGGTGTTCATCACGCCGTTGGCCATGGCGGCGACACCGGTCATCACGACCAGGGACATCTTCAGGCGCTTGTACAGCGGGTACATCGCCGAGACGGTGATCATGAAGGTGGTCGAGCCGTCGCCGTCCAGGGACACGATCGCGGCGAGCACGGCGGTGCCGACGACGATGCGCAGCGGGTCGGCCTTGCAGAAGCGCAGGATGCCGCGCACGATCGGGTCGAAGAGGCCGACGTCGATCATCACGCCGAAGTAGACGATCGCGAACATGAGCATCGCCGCGGTGGGGGCGAGGCTGGTGACGCCGTCGATGACGTAGTCGCCGAGGTGGGCGCCCTTGCCGACGAACACGCAGAACAGCGCGGGGATCAGCACGAGCGCCGCGATCGGCGACATCTTCTTCAGCATGATCAGGACCAGGAAGGTCGCGATCATGGCGAAGCCGAGGATGGTCAGCATGAATGGATACCTAACGTTCGCCCTTGAACTCCCACCAGGGCCGGCGGTGCGATGACGTTAGGTCCAGCCAAACCGCGTTAACAAGATGTTGACGTGCGAGCAATAAGCGCAAAACTCCAGGTCACAGCCGCGCCGGGCCGTCAGTCCAGTACGCGTGCCAGATATGCGCCCAGCAGCACCCGGGTCTCGGCGATGATCGCCTCGTCGCCCTGCGGGGCCACCCGGAAGGCGAGGTGGACCAGGGTGTCGGCGGCCTCAACGGCGACCAGGAAGGTCCGCCGCAACTCCTCGTCGGGGGTACGGCCGAGATAGCCGGAGAGCAGGGCGGTGAGGCTGTCGGCGACACGGTGGTTGGGCTCGGCGTGCCGGTCGCCGACCGGTATCTGGTTGCCGAAGTCCACGAGCGAGAAGCCGGGTGCGGTGCGTTTCATGGCCAGGTACTCGTCCAGCACGGCGTCCACGGCCGCCCGCCAGTCGCCCGGCCGGGCGCCCTCCAGCCGCCGGGTGACGCGCTCCGAGTAGCGTTCGAGGTTGCGCTGGGCCAGGGCGTCGGCCATCTGCCGTTTGTTGCCGAAGAAGCGGTACACGGAGCCGATGGGCACGCCGGCGCGCAGCGCGACGGCGCGGGTGCTCAGGGCGTCGTAGCCGACCTCGTCGAGGAGGTCGGCGCAGGCGTCGAGGATCCTCTCCAGGCGTTCGGCACTGCGTCGTTGGACGGGGGCGCGGCGGAGCGATGTCGCATGGGGCACGCGCTCCATGATGCCTTCAGGCCACACTCCGGTGAACCACGTCCCACAGTACGAAGCCCAGCACCCACCCCACGCCCCACCAACCTCACGCCCCCGACCGACACACCCGGCCCACCGACGCCACCCCCAGCGCCAGACACGTACACGCGCGCGTGCCGCCTTCAACGGCCCGGCACTCGCGCGGTCATGCCGCCCGCCGGTCGGCGCGCCGGGTCCGACCACACCGCTCCCCCGGTCGGCACACCCGCCTACCCGCACCACCCACGCCGCACCCCGACCGACACACCCGGCACACCGACGCCGCCCCCAGCGCCGGGCACGCCCGCGTGCGTGCCGGCTTCAACGGCCCGGCACTCTCGGGCGGTGTGGTCACTTGCTGGTGCTGGTTTCTCCGGTCGGGGTGGCCGGTGCTTTTTCTGCTCTGGATGTGGTGACGTCGGCGGTGCTTTCGACCGGTTTGCCGTGCACCGCCCACACCGTGCCGTCGTCGGCGTAGAGGCGGGCGGTGACCTGGTGGGTGCCCTGCGGGACGAGGCCGGCGGCGAGGTGGTGGCGCGGGGTGCGCAGCCGGGCGACCGGCTCGCCGTCCACGAGGAGGTGGGCGAGTCCGCGCCCGGGCCGCGCACGCTCCTCGGTGCCGCCCGGTGAGAAGCGGAAGGCGTGGAGTCTCAGCCGTACCTGCCAGCCGCCGGCGGTGTCGGGCGTCACCTCGATGTCGACCTCGGGTGCGCCGTCCTTGGGCACCTCGCGGTAGCGCCGCCCCTGCTCGTCCGTCTTGTCGAGGAGCCGGCCCGCCGGTGCGGGCGACCGCGCGCCGGTCGCTTCGCGCGCCTCGCCGGTCCCGCAGCCGACCGCGCCGGTCAGCAGCAGGACGCAGACGGCGAACGCACTGAGAAGTCCACGGGTCCACGGCATGCCCGGGAGCGTAGAGCACCGGCCCGCGGCCCCGGATCCTTCTGGAGTCGGGAGTTCCGGTCGGTGCCGTACCCCTCAGGGAGCAGGCGGGCCCCCTTGCGTCCGCGCATGCCCATTCCTATGGTGCTGCATAGGAATGGGAAGCGGCATCGGGTTCGCAAGGGAGCGATCATGAGCGGGGACGCGCGCAAGACCGCCGAGCAACTGGACTATCTCCGCGGCTTCGGCAACGAGCACTCCTCGGAGGCCGAGCCCGGCGCCCTGCCAGAGGGCCGCAACTCCCCGCAGCGCGCCCCGCTCGGGCTGTACGCCGAGCAGCTCAGCGGCACGGCGTTCACCGAGCCGCGGGCGCACAACCGCCGCTCCTGGCTGTACCGCATCCGCCCGTCCGCCGCGCACCCGGCATTCACCCGCACCGACAACGGCGCGCTGCGCACGGCGCCGTTCACCGAGACGGTGCCCGACCCCAACCGGCTGCGCTGGAACCCGCTGCCCGAGCCGGCGGCCGGCACGGACTTCCTCGCCGGGCTGTGGACCCTCGGCGGCAACGGCGACGCCACCCTGCGCAGCGGCATGGCCGTGCACCTCTACCACGCCAACTCCTCGATGAAGCGCGTCTTCAGCGATGCCGACGGGGAGCTGCTGATCGTGCCGGAGCGCGGCGGGCTGCTGCTGCGCACGGAGTTCGGCCTGCTGCATGTGGAGCCGGGATATGTCGTGCTGATTCCCCGTGGGGTGCGCTTCCGTGTGGAGCTGCTGGACGACTCGGCGCGGGGTTATATGTGCGAGAACTATGGGGCGCCGCTCCGGCTGCCCGATCTCGGCCCGATCGGCGCCAACGGGCTGGCCAACGCACGCGACTTCCGGGCGCCGGTCGCCGCGTACGAGGATGTCGACGGCCCGGTGGAGGTGGTGAACAAGTTCTGCGGCAACCTGTGGACGGCGACATACGACCACTCCCCGCTCGACGTGGTCGCCTGGCATGGCAACCATGTGCCGTACGCCTATGATCTGCGTCGTTTCAATGTGATCGGAACCATCTCGTACGACCACCCGGACCCGTCGATCTTCACGGTGCTCACGTCGCCGTCGAACACCCCCGGGCTGGCCGGCGTCGACTTCGTGGTGTTCGCGCCGCGCTGGCTGGTGGGCGAGGACACCTTCCGGCCGCCGTACTTCCACCGGAACGTGATGAGCGAGTACATGGGCCTGATCGAGGGCGCGTACGACGCCAAGGCGGCGGGCTTCGTGCCGGGCGGCGGCTCGCTGCACAACATGATGTCGGCACACGGACCGGACCGGGAGACGTTCGACCGGGCGAGCGCCGCCGAGCTGACGCCGCACCGCGTCGACGACGGGCTGGCGTTCATGTTCGAGACGCGCTGGCCGGTCACCCTCACCCCGCAGGCGGCGCGCGCGGACCACCTCCAGCAGGACTACGACGGCGTCTGGCGGGGCCTGGAACGGCACTTCCGCCCGTTGCGCTGATCGGTCCCCGACGGGTACGGATAGGCCGGTGACCTCCTTCGCCCCGGACTCGATCGTCCTGAACCGCAAGCTGCCGCTCTGGTACCAGGTGTCGCAGTCGCTGCGCGCGTCGATACTCGGCCGCTCGCCCCAGGACCCGCTGCGGCTGCCCACCGAGGAGCGGCTGGCGCAGCACTACGGCGTGAGCGTGCTGACCATGCGGCAGGCGCTGAAGGAGCTGGAGGACGAGGGGCTGATCAGCCGGCACCGGCGGCGCGGCACGTTCATCGAGCCCGCCGCACGGCGCGGCACCCCGGTGCGGCTGCTCGGCTCGGTGGACGCGATCGTGGCCCAGCAGTCCGGGATGACGACCGAACTGCTGGACCGGGGCCGGACCGCGGTGCCGGCCGAAGTCGCCGAGTACTTCCCGGACCTGGCCGAGGTGGCGACGTACCACCGGCTGCGCTGCGACGAGAAGAGCGGCGAGCCGACCAACCACGCCCGCAACTACGTCCGTCCCGCGCTGGCCCGGCGCATCGACCCGCAGGACCTGGTCCGCTGGCCGATGACCAAGGTGCTGCGGGATGTCGTGGGCGCGGACATCGGGCGCATCACGGACACCGTCGAGGCCCGGCTCGCCGACCCGGAGACGGCACGGCTGCTCCAGGTGCCGCTGCTCAGCCCGATCCTGCACTACACGGGGGTGACCTACGACGCGGCGGGCCAGGTGCTGGACGTGGCGGTCATCCACTACCGCGGCGACCGCTTCTCGTTCACGGTCACCCTCGAAGCGACGTGACTCCGTCGGTTTGGGCCGGGGTGGTTGCGGCCTGACGCCGTCGGATCCGCCCCAGGCCGGCGGGCGCCGGAGTGCCGCAGGCTCGTGGCCGGGGGCCGGCAGCCTCGTGGCTGAGCGCGCAGTTCCCCGCGCCCCCTCAAGGGCGACAACCTGACGCCGTCGGATCCGCCCCAGGCCGGCCGGCGCCGTAGTGCCGCAGGCCCGTAGCCGGGGCCGGCAGCCTCGTGGCTGAGCGCGCAGGTCCCCGCGCCCCCTCAAGGGCGACAACCTGACGCCGTCGGATCCGCCCCAGGCGGGCCGGCGCCGTAGTGCCGCAGGC
>NZ_JBIALO010000005.1:277266-364909 GCF_042873595.1 Streptomyces sp. NPDC004629
CTCGTGGCCGGGGGCCGGCAGCCTCGTGGCTGAGCGCGCAGTTCCCCGCGACCCCTCAAGGGCGACAACCTGACGCCGTCGGATCCGCCCCAGGCGGGCCGGCGCCGTAGTGCCGCAGGCTCGTGGCCGGGGGCCGGCAGCCTCGTGGCTGAGCGCGCAGTTCCCCGCGACCCCTCAAGGGCGACAACCTGACGCCGTCGAATCCGCCCCAGGCCGGCGGGCGCCGTAGTGCCGCAGGCTCGTGGCCGGGGGCCGGCAGCGTCGTGGCTGAGCGCGCAGGTCCCCGCGACCCCTCAAGGGCGACGAAGGTGACCCCCGTCTTGCTGGGCACGGCAGTGGACGCCGGGGGCCGCTCCGGGGCCGCTCGTGGGGGGAAGGTCGTACGATGCCCAGCGTGACGCACGACGACGCTCCGCTGCTCGCGGACCTCATGCCGTGGTCCGTCGCACCGCCGCGGCTCGGCCGGGGGTGGCCGGCGGCCCCCGACGCGGCCTCCCTGAAGGCCCGTTGGGACGCTCTCGTGAAGGCCAAGGGCCCGGTCCGTGAGGCCCTGTTCGAGCCGACGCGCTCGCGCACCCTGTACTCGGCCGTCGGCCAGCTGCCCGGCCAGCCCAGCGGCACGGAGCGGCTGGCCCGGGTGGCCGGCCCGTGTCCGGAGCCGGTCCGGGTGCTGGCCGCGCCCTTCGACGAGCAGTGGCTGATCCCCGACCACCGGCTGATCGACGCGGCCCGTCCGGAGCTGTGGCGGGTGGCGGACGCGCACCAGGTGTTCGCCGTGGAGACGGCCGCGGAGGGGCTGGGCCCGGTGCTCCTGGCCACCTCACTGCTGCCGGCCCTGCGCCCCGGCCGGATCCGCCCGCTGTACCGGCGGCCGGGCGGCCGGGAGCCGAATCTGGCGCCCGGCCTGCTGGAGCACCTGGGCGCCCGGCTGGGACTGACCCCCACCCCCCTGGACGTGCTGGCCTGGATCCTGGCGGCGGCCCGGCCCGGCCCGGCGGTGCCGCTCACGCGGGATGCGGAACTGTGGTCGTGGGGCGTGCGGTTGGGCCACCGGCTGCTGTGGCTGATGCGCCGCGACGGTGAGCGCCCCAAGCTCCCCGGCGGCCGCCGCCCCTACGTCCGCGCCCCGCTTTCGCCGCGTCCCCTCGCCGTCCACTACGACCGCGACGAGGAGTGTCTGCACCTCGACGAGGGCCGCATCGCGCCGGTGCCGCCCGCGGCCTGGGACTTCGAGGTGGCCGGAGTCCGGGTGCTGGAGCAGTGGTTCACCGCACGGACGGCGCAGGCGGAGCCCGGCACCCTGGCGGCCGTCCGCCCCGCGGTCTGGCCGCAGTCCTGGACATCGGAGCTGCTCGAACTGATCACCGTCCTGGCCCTGCTCGCCGAACTGGGGCCCGAACAGGCCGAGCTGACCGTGGGCTCGCCGGTCACGGCCGAGGAACTGCGTGCGGCGGCCGTCCTTCCGCCCCCGGCGTCCTCCCGCCGTCCGGCCTCGGTCCTGGACCATCACGAGGAGGGCCCGGAGGGTCAGTTCGCGCTGCTCTGACGGCCCGTCCGCGCCGCTCTAGCGCGTCGTGGGCGGGGCGAAGGCGTCGAGGATGCGGTCCAGGGTCCGTTCGAAGAAGGCCTCCAGATCGGCCGGCCCGGGATCCTCCGTGAACGCCGCCGCCAGATGCGGATAGACGCCCGAGGCGAGCCGGCCGCCGAGATAGGCGATGCGGGCCGCGTTCTCCTGTTCCTCCGTCCAGGGCAGGGCGCGGGTGCGCTCGGCGGTCTCCAGCTCGTTCCTGACATACGTCGTCACGACACCGTTGAGCATCGCGAAGAGTTCCAGTTTCGTGCCGTAGGGCGCCTCCAGCGGCTCCAGGCAGGCGAGGCAGTGCTCGATGTAGCGCAGGGCGTTCGGGCTGAAGCCGTACACCGGTGACATCAGCCGCGGCAGCCACGGATGCCGGTGCATCAGGGCACGCGTCTGCCGCGCCACCCGGCCCATGTCCGCGCGCCAGTCCCCGCTCGGCTCCCACAGTTCGTGTTCGCCGCCGACCGCGTCCACCATCAGCTCGTACAGGTCCTCCTTGCGGGGGACGTAGTTGTACAGCGACATGGTGCCGCAGCCCAGTTCGGCCGCCACGCGCCGCATCGAGACCGCGTCGAGACCGTCGGCGTCGGCGATCCGCACGGCCGCCGCCGCGATGTCGGCGCGGGTGTACGCCGGCTTCGGACCGCGGCCCGTGCGCTCGGGACGGGCCCAGATCACTTCGGGGACGGCCGCTCGGCCTGCCATGGATCATCACCTCGCCCGCCATCCTAGTTCCGTACACCGTACGTAGTGCGCTATGGTCGACCCATGACTACTACGTACGCCGTACTTAGTGAAGGTCTGGAGAGGCGCTTCGGCGCCGTGCATGCCCTGCGCGGAGTGGATCTGGCCGTCGCGCAGGGCACGGTCTGCGGGCTGCTCGGCCCGAACGGGGCGGGGAAGACGACGGCGGTGCGGCTGCTCACCACGCTGCTGCGGCCCGACGCGGGCTCGGCCCGGGTCGCGGGATACGACCTGGTGCGGCAGGCCGCGGCCGTGCGGAGCCGGATCGCCGTCACCGGCCAGTACGCGTCGATCGACGGCGACCTCACCGGACGGCAGAACCTACGGCTTTTCGCCCGCCTGCACCGGGTCAGCGGCCCGGCCGAGCGGGCCGCTGACCTGCTGGAACGCTTCGGTCTCACGGAGGCCGCCGACCGGCGGGCGGCCACCTACTCGGGCGGTATGCGGCGCCGGCTGGACCTCGCGGCGAGCCTGGTGCGCCGCCCCGACGTGCTCTTCCTGGACGAGCCCAGCACCGGACTCGACCCGGTCGGCCGCAGCCGGATCCGGGACGCGGTGCGCGAACTGACGGCCGAGGGCACGACCGTGCTGCTGACCACCCAGTATCTGGAGGAGGCCGACCAACTCGCCGACGACATCGCCCTGCTGGACCGGGGCCGCGTCGCGCACACCGGATCGCCGGCCGGACTCAAGTCCCTCATCGGCTCCTACGCCGAGGCCGTCGTCGCCGACGCCGACGCACTGCCGCGGGCGGCCGGCGTCCTGGACCGGCTCACCGGCCGGGAACCGTCGTTCGACCACGACCGGCGGTCCGTCGGCGCGGTCACCACCGACCCCACCCTGACCCTGCCCCGCCTGGTGCGCGAACTCGACGCGGCGGGCGTGCCGTTGCTGGACGCGAGCCTGCGCCCGCCGACCCTCGACGACGTCTTCCTCCGGCTGACCGGCGTGGGCGCCGGTACCGGGACCGCCGGGGCCCCGGAGGGCGGCACCACCGACCCCAAGGAGGCTGCGGCATGAGTGTATGGGCGTACGACGGTGTGGCGATGGTGGGCCGGCAGCTGCGCAGGGTCCGCAACAGTCCGGGTATCACCGTCCTGAGCCAGATCATGCCGGTGAACATGCTGCTGTTCTTCGGATACGTGTTCGGCAGCGCCCTCGCGATGCCCGGCCAGGAGTACCGGTCCTTCCTGGTCCCCGGGCTGCTGGCGGCGACCGCGGCGGGCGGGATCATGACCGGGATGTTTCAGGCCGCCCAGGACGCGCACCGCGGCGTGATGGACCGGTTCCGCACGATGCCGGTGAGCCGGTCCGCCGTGCCGCTCGGCCAGGCCGCAGCGGACCTGGTCGTCTCCGCGCTCGGCACGGTGCCGTTGCTGCTGGTCGGCCTCGCCGTGGGCTGGCGCATCGAGGGGTCGGCGGCCGGGGCGCTCGGCGCGGTGGGCCTGTTGCTGCTGTTCCGCTTCGCCTGCACGAGCGTCGGGATCCTCCTCGGACTGCTCACCCGGAGCGAGGAGGCCGCGGGGCAGCTCGGCGCCTCGACCTTCGTACTGCCCCTGCTGTCGAACGCCTACATCCCGACCGACAACCTGCCCGGCTGGCTGCGCGTGCTCGCGGAATGGAACCCGATCAGCGCGGTCACCGCCGCGCTGCGCGACCTGTTCGGCAACGCCCCCGTACCGGAGGGCGCCGCCTGGCCGGTGGCGCACCCGGTGGCCGGGTCGCTGGCGTGGAGCGCCGCCCTGATCGCGGTGTCGCTGCCCCTCGCCGTGCGCCGGTACGCACACGGCGAGCGGTGAACAGTCAGGCCTGCGGGGCCGGTTCGGGGCCGAGGGAGCGCCACGTATGACAAACCTGTTACACAAAGCCACGCATCAAGGCGTGCGGTCGGCTCCGTGCTCTGTGGAGACATCGCCCTGGATCACCCGCCCGGCGCACCTCGGCGTCCACGGCGGGGTCGCGCAGCCCGTGCCAGGTTGACGAAGCCGTCGGACGCGAAGCCGCTGTGGAGATCGGCGGCCGGGTCGCCGGCGGCGGTCACCGGACGGTGGTCGCGGGACGGGTGCGGCCGGGCGCGACGCTCGGCCGGCTGAAGGCAGCGGCAGCCGGCGTCGGTCGGGGTGCGGGGTGAGCGGCGGGGGTGGGGAGTGAGGTGGCCGTCGGGACGGGGACGGCGTCGTCCCCCATCGGTGCCGGGCGGGGACGGGCGCGGATGGGGGACGGCGGGCGCTCGGGCGGCACACCGCGGCGCCGCTGCGTGCCGTGGGGATGACGGACGACCGGATCGCAGCATGCCGCCGGGACGGCAGGACCGCCCGAGCACGGGCCCTTCGGTCAGTGCCTGTTGCCGCCGAACAGCGAACGGCGCAGCCGACGCAGTGGCGCGAAGAGCGACACACGGCGCACCCGTGTGTCCCGGTCGCTGCGCTCGTGCCTGGTGTCACGCGCGGTCAGCTCGCGCATCAGCGATGTCGCCTCGACCGTCTTCTGCTGCGGTATGGCGGGACCCGCCAGCACCGAAAGATGGCGGTCGAGGCGCGAACTGGTCGCGCTGCTCCCGCAGGTGATCGCAGGGACCCTCGCCCTGCTGCGCACTGTTATCTGCTCCATGTCACTCCCCACCCGTAACGAGTCCACCCGGCGCGGGCAGAGTAACCCTATCGCCCCATCCGGGCACTCGGGTATCAGGCCCACAGGATTCACCTTCGCCGCAAGGAGGTTGACGATTACTCTCCGAATCCGACCGATTTCAGGGCGAGTTGCGCAATCGGCTGACTGGTGGGCTGGGCGGAGCCGCCCGCGGGCTCGACGGTGACGGCGAGTGACGTCGCGGACGTGCCGATCCCCGTCGCGATCAGAGGCGTGTCGCCGTCGAGGAGCCCGAGGGAGCGCGGTCGCACATCCGGGCGCATGAGCCACAGCTGGTGCACGCGCCCACCGGGCGCGGTGCCGTACCCGCTGAGGGTGACGACGGCCCGTCCCTCGGCCGCGGAGGCGATCACCGCGATACCGCGGCCACGGGCATCCTTGCTGCTGGTGGCCCGGGCGTCCGGGGCGGCGAGCACGTGCGCGATCTCACGCGCCTGGGCCCGCTCGGCGTCCAGCCGGTCCTGGGTCCGGCCCGCCTCGACCGCGAAGAGCCCGGCGACGACGAGCGCCGCCGCGGCGGTCGCCGTGGCGAGCGGAACGAACAGGGGGCGCATCCGGGGCGTACGGGTGCGTGCCGGCGGGGGCCGGGTGCCCCAGACGTGCGGCGGCAACTGCGGCGTGCGCTCGTGCCCGCGGGCCGGCTCCTGCGGGGTGGTGCGCACGGCGGCCAGCACCCGCGCGCGGAGCGCGACCGGCGCCGGTGCGGCCGTGGACCAGGCGAGCCGCACCGCGTCCTCGGACAGCGCCCGGACCTCGGTGGCGCAGCGCTCGCAGCCGCCGAGGTGCTTCTCGAAGCGGCGCCGCTCGCCCGGTTCCAGGGCGTCGAGCGCATAGGGGGCGGCCAGCGAGTGCAGGTCCTCGCGGCGCAGTACACGGCCGAGGGCGTTCATGCGGCACCTCCCAGGCACTCGCGCAGCCGGGTCAGTCCGTCGCGCATCCGCGTCTTCACCGTGCCCAGCGGCAACGAGAGCCGCTCGGCCACCTCACGGTAGGTGTAGCCGTCGTAGTAGGCGAGGGTGACGGACTGCCGCTGAAGGGCGGTGAGCCGGTCAAGGCAGCGCCGCACCCACTCGCGTTCCAGGCCCGCCTCCACCTCCTCGGACACGTGGTCGAAGGCCGGGTGGTGGGCGCGGCGGGCCTCGCGCTCCTCGCGTTCGCCGGCCGCGCGGGCGCTGCGCACCCGGTCCACGGCGCGCCGGTGGGCGAGGGTGAGGATCCAGGACAGGGCACTGCCCCGGGCGGGGTCGAAGCGCGCCGCGGAGCGCCACAGTTCGAGCAGCACCTCCTGGGCCACCTCCTCCGACTGGGCCGGGTCGCGCACCACGCGCCGCACCAGGCCGTACACGGGTCCGGACACCAGTCCGTACAGGGTCTCGAACGCCCGCTGGTCGCCGCCCGCCACGAGCACCAGAAGCTCGTCCGCCTCCACCGTGTCCTCCTCTCGCCGTCCGCAGCCGGACCGTCCCGTCACACCGGGTATTCGCACTGAACGCACCTCCGGACGGTGTTACGGATCAGCCGCCCGAAAACGCGGGTCGCGCAGGGGAGGAAAAAATTCACGGCCGACCAATCCGGCCCGGTGCCGTCTCCGAATCCCCGGACATCAGGCAAGTCGGCACGGAGGAACGGACGGCATGACTCCTCTCATCTCCAGGAGGGCCGCGGGACGTTCGGGTCTCGCCACCCTCATCTGTGGTGCGCTGGCCGCCGGGGGGCTCACAGCCGCCGGTGTGGCCATGCTGGAACCGGGGGCGGCCGCCGCCTCCTCCCACCGGGAGGCCCCGCTGATCTCGGGGGCCCCGCAGTACGACAACACGGACGTGTACGCGTTCGTCAGCCCGGACGCACCGGACTCGACCACGATCATCGCCAACTGGATCCCGTTCGAGGAGCCGGCCGGCGGACCGAACTTCTACACGTTCGCGGACGACGCCCAGTACGACCTCCACATCGACAACAACGGTGACGCGCAGGGCGAGCTGCTGTTCCGCTACACGTTCACCACGCACCGCAAGAACGGGGACACGTTCCTCTACAACACGGGCCCGGTCACCGGCCTCGACGACCCGGACCTGAACATCACGCAGACCTACGACATCGATCTGGTCCGGCTGAAGGACCAGCACGTGGTGTCGCGGACGAAGCTCGCGGACGACGTGCCGGTCGCGCCGTCCAACGTGGGCAAGGCCTCGATGCCGGACTACGGCACGCTGCGCGCGCAGGCGATCCACCGGACGGCGGGCGGCACCCGGACCTTCGCCGGGCAGGCGGACGACCCGTTCTTCCTGGACCTGCGCGTCTTCGACCTGCTGTACGGCGGGAACCTGTCCGAGGTCGGCCGGGACACCCTCAAGGGCTACAACGTCAACACGATCGCCCTCCAGGTGCCGAACGATCTGATCCGCGAGTCGGCGAAGCAGCCGGTCGTCGGGATCTGGTCGACGACACAGCGCAGGAACGCGCAGGGGTACTACACACAGGTGTCGCGGCTCGGCAACCCGCTCGTCAACGAGGTCGTCAACCCGCAGAAGGACAAGGACCGGTTCAACGCCTCCGCGCCCTGGGACGACGCGCAGTTCCTGAAGAACGTCACCAACCCGGAGCTGCCGAAGCTCATCGAGGCGATCTACAAGATCCCGGCGCCCGCCGAGCCACGCAACGATCTGGTCGACGTCTTCCTGAAGGGGGTCGAGGGGCTGAACCGGCCGCCGAACGTGCGCCCGGCGGAGGAACTGCGCCTGAACACCTCCGTCAAGCCGAGCGCACACCCCAAACGGCTGGGCGTGCTCGACGGCGACAACGCGGGGTTCCCGAACGGCCGTCGGCTGACCGACGACGTGATCGACGCCGCCCTCCAGGTGGTCGAGGGCGAACTGGTCGGCGCCAAGAACGACCTCGGCGACGCGGTGGACGCGAACGACAAGAAGTTCGAGGAGCACTTCCCGTACGTGGCCCAGCCGACGGCCGGTTCGCGCGGTGCGCTCGCCAAGGGCACCACCGAAGGCGCCGACGTCCGCAGCGGGCTCGGTGACGCGCTGCGCCCGGCCGGCTCGTCCGCCGGCTCCGGCGACAGGGTGCTGATCGCCGCCTCCGCGGCTTCGGGCGCGGCCGGGGTCCTGCTGATCGGCACCGCCCTGGCGTGGTGGCGCCGCCGGATGCAGCGCCCGTACTGACCCCGCCGGCGCACCCCACCGACCGGCGCGGCCCGCATCCCCGCATCCCCCACGGCGCGGGCCGCGCCACCCCACCGCAGGACCCCCCGCACAGGCGACACAGGAGAGGGCATGCCCCCGCAAACGCACGACGCCGAACCGGCCGGACAACCGCCGAACACCCCCGAGCAGAAGCCGGTACACACCCACCCCGCGAACGGAACCGAGCCGTGGGACAACCTCCCCGAGGACGGGCCGGGATCGGGGAACGAACTCGCCGAGGGCGGGTCGGAGGGGCCGGGAGTTGGCGGTGCCGCCCCGGCGGACGTCGCAGGCGACCGGGCGGGTTTGCGGCTGGAGCCGACCACGCCCCGTACAGCGCGGGAGGCGGGATCGACCCGCACCGCGGGCATGCCGAGCACGGCGGCAGGCGGCGCGCTCGCGCCGGGGGAGGAACCGTGCCCGCCCCGCGCCGGCACGCCGAGGTGCCGGGCAACCCCGTCCGGGGACGGGCCGGGCCCGGGGAGGCCGGCGCCGGTCGACGTCGTCGGTGAGGCCGCTGACGTTCCGCCGGATGTCGCCGGCGGCGAGCGGGGCGCCGCTGTGCGGCGGGGGGCGGGCGCCGGGCGGCGGTGGCGGCGGGCCCGGGCCGCCGGTTGCGCGGTGCTGCTGGCCGTCGCGCTCACCGGTGGTGCCGTCGCCGCGGGCGCCGCGCGGGACGGGGCATCCGCCCCGGCCGTGGTCTCCGCCGCCGCCGTCTCCCCCGGCCTGCTGAGCGGCGGCGACCTCGACGCGGGTGTCGCCGCCGTGCAGGCGCATCTGCGGGCGCAGCCGCGGGACTTCGCCGGCTGGGCCGTCCTCGGACTCGCGTATGTCGAACAGGCCCGCGTGCAGGGCGACCCGTCCCGGTACCCGCAGGCCGACCGGGCGCTGCGGCGCTCCCTGCGGCTGGCCCCCGACAACGACCAGGCGCTCGCGGGACGCGCCGCGCTCGCCGCCGCCCGGCACGACTTCACGGCCGCCCTCCGCCACGCGGACCGTGCGCTGGCGCGCAACCCGTACAGCGAGCGCGCCCTGTGCTCCCGTATCGACGCGCTGGTCGAACTCGGCCGGTACGAGGAGGCGTCCCGGGCGGCCGACACCGCCGACGAGCGGCGCCCCGGGGTGCCGGTCTTCACCCGGTACGCCTATGTGCGCGAGCTGCGCGGCGAGGTCGGCACGGCCCGGCGGGTGCTGGAGCGGGCGCTGGTCGGCGCCGTCGCGCCCGGGGACGTGGCGTACGTGGCCACCCAGCTCGGCCACCTCGCCTGGAACCAGGGCGACCACAAGACCGCCCTGGCCCACTACGCCCGCGCGCTCGCCGCCGACGAGACCTATCTGCCCGCCCTGGAGGGGCGGGCCCGCGCGCAGGCGGCGAGCGGGGACCGGGCCGCCGCCGTCCGGGGCCTGGAGGCCGTCGTCGCCCGCTCCCCGCTGCCCGGCCCGCTGGTCGAACTCGGCGAGCTGTACGAGGCGCGCGGCGCGCCGGGCGACGCGGCCAGGGCGCGTGACCAGTACGCCCTCGTCGGCGCGTGGACGGCCCTCGCCCGCGCGGGCGGTGTCGACGCCGACCTGGACACCGCGCTCGCCGCCGCCGACCACGGCGACCGCGCCGCCGCCCTGCGCGCGGCGCGCGCCGAGTGGACCCGTCGGCGCAGCGTGCACACCGCGGACGCCCTCGCCTGGGCCCTGCACGTCAACGGCCGGGACCGGGAGGCGCTGCCGTACGCCCGGCGGGCCACGGCCACCGGGTACCGCAACGCCTCCTTCCTCCATCACCGCGGGATGATCGAACTGGCCGTGGGAGACCGGCGGGCGGGCCGCGCCTCGCTCACCGCGGCCCTGCGGCTGAACCCCGGCTTCTCGCCGCTCGGCGCGGCCGGGGCCCGAGCGGCGCTGCGCGGTGCGGAGGCGGCCGAGTGAGGCTCCGTCATCCCTTCGCCGCCTTCGCGGCCGTGTTCACGGCGGCCTGTGCGGTCGTGCTGGTCCCGGCCACGAGTGCCGCGGCGCACCCGCTGGGCAACTTCACCGTCAACCGCTACGACGGTCTCGTCGCGGCTCCCGGGCTGCTCCGCGTCGACCACGTCGAGGACCTCGCCGAGATACCCGCCGCCCAGTCCCGGCGGGACATCGGGCGGCTGGGCATGGCCGGTTGGGCCCGCAGCCGGTGTGCCGACGCCGCCGAGGGCGGTGCGCTCACCGTGGCGGGCCGGCGGACCGCCCTGTCCGTCGAGCGCAGTCACGCGGTCAGGCGGCCGGGGCAGGCCGGGCTCGACACCCTGCGGGTGGAGTGCCGGTTCACCGCTCCGCTGCCCGAGGGCCGCTCCGTCGCGATCGGCTTCCGGGCCGCGGGCGCGGACGCCGGACCCGGCTGGCGGGAGATCACGGCGCGCGGCGACCGTACGACGCTCACGGCGACCGATGTGCCCGAGCGCTCGGTCTCGCACGAACTCACGAGTTATCCACAGGAGTTGCTGTCCTCCCCCGCCGACACCGGCGACGCCGCCGTACGGGTGCGGCCCGGCGGTCCCGCGCTCGCCGGGCCGCACCGGGACGCGCCCGCCGCGACCGTCCTGCCCCGCGGCGCCGACCGCTGGACCCGTGCCCTGGACGACCTCGTCGCCCGGCACCGGCCGACCGCCGGCTTCGTCCTCCTGGCGATGGTGGTCGCAGCCGGGCTCGGCGCGCTGCACGCCCTCGCCCCGGGCCACGGCAAGACGCTGATGGCCGCGGCGGCGGCCGCCCGCGGCGGCCGGGCCCGGCTGCGGGACGTGCTGCCGCTGGCGGCCTCGGTGACGGTCACTCACACCCTCGGCGTGGTCGCTCTCGGCCTGCTCGTCACGGCGGGCTCGGCGGCGGCGCCCTCGGTGATCGCCTGGCTGGGCATGGCGAGCGGCATCCTGGTGATGCTGGCGGGCACGAGCCTCGTACGCCGGACCTGGCGCGGCCGCCGGCACCCGGCCACGGACCCCCACCCCCACCCGCACCCGCCCGGTCGTCTCCGCCACCACGACCGCCACCACGACCACCGTCACACCGTCGAGAACGCCGTCGAGAACGCCGTCAGGCACACGCACGGCGGTTCCTCCCACACGCATCCCACCGCCCCCACGCTCCGCGGCACGATCCTGCTCGGCTTCGCGGGCGGACTCGTGCCGAGCCCGTCCGCGGTGGTGGTGCTCGTCGGCGCCGCCGCGCTCGGGCACGCATGGTTCGGGCTGCTCCTCGTCCTCGGGTATGGGACCGGACTGGCCCTGACGCTGACCGCGGCCGGCTTCGCCGTCGTCAGGCTGGGTACGGGAATGACCCGGGTGCTCGACGGACGGCCCCGCTGGACCACCCATCCGGTGGCCGCCCTGGTGCGCCGGACCGTGCCCCTGGCGTCCGCGCTCGGCGTCGTGGTCCTGGGCATCGGACTGGTGTTCAGGGGGACGGCATCCGCGTTCGGATGAGCTACTTTGTGCAGACATCACGCGAGAGGGCGTGAGGGGGCACCCGTGTCGGAAGAGCCGGGCAACGTATGTGTGATCGCGGGCCGTTACCGTCTGCTGTCCCCGCTCGGCGAGGGCGGCATGGGGACCGTGTGGCGGGCGCGCGACGAGGTGCTGCACCGCGAGGTGGCGGTCAAGGAGGTGCGGGCCCCGGCCGGGCTGCCGGACCCGGACGTGCAGCGGATGTACGCCCGCCTGGAGCGCGAGGCGTGGGCGGCGGCCCGGGTCGCGCACCGCAATGTGGTGACGGTGTACGACGTGGCGGTGGAGGGCGGCCGGCCGTGGATCGTCATGGAGTTGGTCCGGGGTCTGTCGCTCGCCGACCGGTTGGCGGCGAACGGCCCGCTGCCGCCGCAGCGCGGCGCGCACATCGGCGCCGAGGTGCTGGCCGCGCTGCGCGCCGC
Source organism: Streptomyces sp. NPDC004629 (assembly GCF_042873595.1). NCBI lineage: Bacteria > Bacillati > Actinomycetota > Actinomycetes > Kitasatosporales > Streptomycetaceae > Streptomyces > Streptomyces sp. NPDC004629. The sequence goes on from NZ_JBIALO010000005.1 coordinate 289,325, forward strand.
TCACCGGGCCGGGGTGCTGCACCGGGACGTGAAGCCGGGCAATGTGCTGCTGGGGAGCGAGGGCCGGGTGGTGCTCACCGACTTCGGCATCGCCACCGTGGAGGGCAGCTCCGCGCTGACCATGACCGGCGAGATGGTCGGCTCACCCGAATTCCTCGCCCCGGAGCGGGCGTTGGGGTGCACCCCGGGACCGGAGTCGGACCTGTGGTCCCTGGGTGTGCTGTTGTACGCGGCGGTCGAAGGCGTCTCGCCGTTCCGGCACGACACTCCGCTGAGCACCCTGCGCGCGGTGGTCGACGAGGAGGTTCCGGCGATGCGTCGCGCGGGTCCGCTGGCCCCGGTCGTCGAGGGGCTGCTGCGCAAGGATCCCGCCGAACGGCTGCCGGCCGACCTGGCCGAGCATGAGCTGCGGCTCGTCGCGGCGGGCGGCCCGCCGCGCCCCGGCACGGCGTACGCGCCGACGGCCACGACCCGGCAGGTCCGGCCGGACCCGAACGGGCCGGTGCCGGTCCGGTCCGAGGGTGCGCCGGGCCCGGCGGCGACGGCGGCGACCGCGGCGACCGCCCCGGAGCGCGGCCGGCGTGCCGTCGTCGTCCTGGTGGCGGGCCTGCTCGCCGTGGCGCTCGCGCTGGCCGGGCTGACGTACGCCCTGCTGAACGGCGACGACGGCAGGGGCGGCGGCGCCGCGAGCGGCAGCGGGCCAGAAAGCGGTCCGGGCTCCCCCGCGCCGGGCGGCGGCACCGGTTCCGGCACGCGGGAGACGCCGCCCGAGACCGGCGCCGGCCCGTCCGGCACCCGGCCGGCCCAGTCGGTGCGGGTCACCCTCGCCGGCGCCCATACGCGCTATTCCGGGGCCTGTCCGCCGCCGGCCGCGCACGCGCCCGCGTTCACGGCTGCGTTCACCGTGGGGCGGCTGCCCGCGCAGGTGGAGTACCGGTGGGTCGCGAGGAGCGGGTCCGTCTCCGACCCGGGGTGGCAGACCCTCACGTTCCCGGCGGACGGCGGGCGGACGCGGCGGGACACGGTGGTGGTGACCGCCTCTGCCGGGAGCGGGACGACCGAGAACGCGATCAGCGTTCAGGTACGGGCTCCGGTGCGCACGACGTCCGACGCCGTGCCGTTCTCGGTGACGTGCGCGGCGACGGAGACCCCGACGGACGGGGCCTCCGCTTCGCCTTCGGACTCGCCGTCCGACGCGCCCTGAGGGGTCAGGCGTTGTTGCTGAGCACGGGCAGGTAGCCGAGGGACTGGCCGCCCGCGGTGGGGTGGTACGACTCGCCGATGTCCAGCCAGTTCACACTGTGCAGCCAGGAGCTGCCGGAGCAGATCTCGTGGCCGGTGAACGTGGTGCGGACGTCGCCGAAGACGAAGCCGTAGGCGGCGACGCGCTGGGCGATGACGCTGTTCATGTAGTCGGACGCGTCGTTGATGGCGGACCGCTTGGTCTCGGAGAGGCCGACGCACGATGTGCCCAGCTTGTAGAAGCGGGGGTAGCCGATGACGACGACCCGGGCGGACGGGGCCTTGGACCTGATCGCCGAGTAGACGGTGTCGAGCTTGCCGGGCAGCGTCGAGGCGATGTAGGACCGGGCGGTGTTGATCCGGGACAGGCAGCCGCTGTCGTCGCTGAGCACACAGGTCGTCATGACGTCGGCGAAACCGGCGTCGTTGCCGCCGACGGTGATGGACACCAGGCCGGTGGCGGAGTTGAGGGAGCCGAGCTGGGTCGCGAGGACATCGTCCGTCGTGGCGCCGGAGCAGGCGTTGAAGGCGAACGACGAGGGGGAGTTGTAGGTGTTCCACAGGTAGGGGTAGGCCTTGGTGCTGCGGTCGCAGCTGCCGCTGGAGCTGATGTAACTGCCCGCGCCGACGCCGGAGGAGTAGGAGTCGCCGAGGGCCACATAGCCGCCGGCCGCCGCGGAAGAGGACGCCTGCGCCGTGGCGGCCCCGGTGAGGGCGAGGCCGACCGCGAGAAGTATCGAGGTCAGATACGCGGTAAGTCGGGAACGTCTCATGGAACCTCCCTTTAGCAGGATCTCTGCCTCAACTTTGGTACCAGCTACGCGTGTTGACTGGAAGTGTTCATGCCAATACATTTCAGGTCCGAACGAGATCGACTTCGCTCGTTACTGCCCGGTTGATTGCGTGTTCATGACATGCATGTTGACAGCCGGTCAACTCCCTTGATCTGCACCGGTAGCAGACCCACCCTTTACTCAGCCCCGGGATGGAACGCAACGTTCCAGGGCCGTGCGGGCGATCCCGCCCGCAGCCCCCACAGCAGCGCGCCGCACCCGGACGCGCTCCGCCAAGAGGAGGACCCCCTCGTAATGGCACAGCTGCGTAGCAAGAAGTTCCGCCTCGCCGCCCTCACCGGCGTGGCCGCCGCCGCCCTCGTGGGCGGGCTCACCGCGTTCCCGGCGCACGCCGCCCCCGTCACCGGCGCGGTGCTCGCCGTGGACTCCCCCACCGCGGTGAAGGGCAGTTACATCGTCACCCTGAAGAACTCCGCCGGTTTCAAGGCCTCGTCGAGCACCGGCAAGGGGCTGATCAAGGAGTACGGCGGCACGGTGAAGAAGACGTTCGGCGCGGCGCTGAACGGCTACACCGCGAACCTCTCGGCGGCCGAGGCCGCGAGACTCGCCGCCGACCCGGCGGTGGCCTCCGTGGAGCAGAACCAGACCGTCCGGCTGACCGACACCACGCAGTCCAACGCCCCTTGGGGCCTGGACCGCGTCGACCAGACCTCGCTCCCGCTGTCCGGCACCTACACCTACCCGGACACCGCGGGCAGCGGCGTGACCGCGTACGTCATCGACACCGGCGTACGCATCACGCACAGCCAGATCAGCGACCGCGCCTCCTACGGCTACGACGCGGTGGACGGCGACAGCACGGCCCAGGACGGCAACGGCCACGGCACCCATGTGGCCACCACCATCGCGGGCTCCACGTACGGCGTGGCCAAGAAGGCGAAGATCGTCGCCGTCCGCGTGCTCGACAACAGCGGCTCGGGCACCACCGCCGGCGTCATCGCGGGCATCGACTGGGTGACCGCCAACCACAGCGGGCCCTCGGTCGCCAACCTGTCGCTCGGCGGCGGCGCCTCGTCCACGCTGGACGCGGCCGTGCGCAACTCCATATCCAGCGGCGTCACCTACGCGGTCGCCGCGGGCAACAACGGGCTCAACGCCTCCTCGTACTCCCCCGCCCGGGTGAGCGAGGCGATCACGGTCGGCGCCACCACCAGCTCCGACGCCAAGGCCAGTTACTCCAACTACGGTTCGATACTGGACCTGTTCGCGCCCGGCTCCTCCATCACGGCGGGCTGGAACACCAGCGACACCGCCACCAACACCATCTCCGGCACGTCGATGGCCACCCCGCATGTCGCGGGTGCCGCGGCCGTCTACCTGGCGGGCCACACCTCGGCCACCCCGGCCCAGGTCGCCACCGCCCTGGTGAACGGCGCCACCTCCAACGTGCTCTCCAGCGTGGGCAGCGGCTCGCCGAACAAGCTCCTGAAGATCGTGCCGTAACACCGGTACGCACCCATCGGACCACCCGTTCCCCGGAGGCAGCCGGCGCCTCCGGGGAACCTGCGTAACCTGCGTTCCGGGGCCGGCCGGACGAGAGACCCGGCTTGGACAGCCGCATCCGGGTCGGCCCCATCGGGCCGTCCCCGCCCTCGGCCACCTCCGCCCTGGCAGGCCGGCCGAGTCGCACCCCGTAGGAGGCACAGGGAAAAACCGGAGGATCCTTCGCATGCCCGACACTCCGCGCCCACTTCGGAAACCGGGTGCGCACCGGGCCCGCGTGCCGGATCATGGCGGCATGTCTGCGAACCCACACGACGCGCTGCCGATCCGGCTCAACGTCGACGACTCCGACTCGCCGTCCGACGTCGTCGACGCGCTGTTCCTCGGCCGCTTCGCGACGGGCGAGCAGCCGTATTCGCACGCCGTCAACATCGACCGGGTCCGCTCCGGCGCGACCCTGCTGCCGCGGGACGCCCGGGTGCTGCGCGTCGCCCGGGACGAGGACCGCAGCGCGACCCTCGCCGAGGGCGACGGCTGGACCCTGCTGGTCTCGCGCTGGAACCGGGGCGCCGACGTCACGGTGACCGCGACCACCGCGGAGCTGGCGAAGGAGACCCTGGAGCGGGCCACGGACGGCGCGGCGGACGAGCCCGAGCCGCAGCCGGAGAACGTGACGATGGGCTTTTGGTACGTGTCCCCGAGGCGCGGCCCGCACCGCACCACCCGCCAGATCTCGGCGGGCACCTGGGAGGAGGTGCGGCCCAACTACACGGCGCCGGTGGCGGAGGCCATGGACCGGCTGATGAAGACGACCCCCGAGGACATCGCGGGCCGGCTGCTGCTGCTCCACGGCCCGCCGGGCACCGGCAAGACCTCCGCGCTGCGCACGCTGGCCCGCTCCTGGCGGGACTGGTGCCAGGTCGACTGCGTGCTGGACCCGGAGCGGCTGTTCGGCGACGTCGGCTATCTGATGGACATCGCCATCGGCGAGGAGGACGCGGCGGGCAAGGGCCGCTGGCGGCTGCTCCTGCTGGAAGACTGCGACGAGCTGATCCGCGGCGAGGCCAAGCACACGGCGGGGCAGGCGCTGTCGCGGCTGCTGAACCTGACCGACGGCCTGCTGGGCCAGGGCCGCAACGTGCTCGTCGGCGTCACCACCAATGAGGACCTGGAGCGGCTGCACCCCGCCGTGGTCCGTCCCGGCCGCTGTCTGGCCCGGATCGAAGTGGGCCCGCTGACCCGCGGGGAGGCGGTGGCCTGGCTGGGCGCGGAGCAGGGGGTCGGCCGCGACGGCGCGACACTGGCCGAACTGTACGCACTGCGCCGCGGCACGACCCCGACATCGGTACCGGGCGCCCGCGAGTCAACGGAAGCGGGCCTGTACCTGTAAGCCCCCCGGCTGAGTCCCCCCGGCCGTTCAGACCAGAGCCCAGCCACCGCCCAAGCCCCGCAGGCAGCCGCCGGCGCGGGTCTGCGGGCGGGTGGGGCAGGAAGGCTTGGGCGGGAGGGTGTTTTGATGGGGGTATGACCTTGTTCGTCGGTACGTCGGGGTGGCAGTACCGGGACTGGCGGGGCGTTCTGTACCCGGCCGACCGGCCGATGCGGCTGTGGCTGGAGGAGTACGCCGCGCGCTTCGCCACGGTGGAGATCAACAACGCGTTCTACCGGCTGCCGACGCGGGAGAACTTCGAGCGCTGGCGGGACCGCGTGCCCTCGGACTTCGTGGTCGCGGTGAAGGCCAGCCGCTATCTCACCCACATCAAACGGCTGCGCGACCCGCAGGAGCCGGTGGGGCGGCTGATGGGCAGCGCGGCGGGCCTCGGCGACCGCCTCGGCCCGGTCCTGCTCCAGCTCCCGCCGACCCTGCGCGCCGACCCGTACCTCCTGGACGCGTGCCTGGCATGCTTCCCCTCCGGCACCCGGGTCACGGTCGAGCCCCGCCACGACTCCTGGTGGACGCCGCAGACCCGTACGATCCTGGAGCGCCGCGGCGCCGCGCTGTGCTGGGCCGACGTCCTCGCCCACCCGGTCACCCCGTTGTGGCGCACCGCGGACTGGGGCTACGTCCGCTTCCACCAGGGCCGCGCCCGACCCTGGCCGCGCTACGGCCGACGCTCCCTGGAGACCTGGACCGACCGCGTCGCCACCACCTGGTCCGTCACGGAGGACGTCTACGCGTACTTCAACAACGACCCCGGCGGAGCCGCGGTGCAGGACGCGACGGCATTCGCGGCGACAGCAGCCAGGGCCGGCCTGCCGACCACCCGCACCCCGGCCCTGACGGCACACGGCTGAGCCCCGGCACACCCCCGCGCGTCCCGTCGGCGCGCCCCCAGGCCGCCCACTGGGCTCCGCCTCACTCCGCCCCGTAGGCCGCACGCAGTGCGTCTCGTACCGCGGTCAGGGCCGCCGCCTCGTCCAGGCCGAGGCGGCGGGCCCGTTCCGCGTAGGTCTGCGCGGCGGTCGCGGCCTCACGTGCCGCGGCCGAGCCGGCGGCCGCCACGAACGTCCCGTTGCGGCCCCGCGTCTCGATCACCCCGTCCGTCTCCAGCGCCCGGTACGCCTTGGCCACGGTGTTCGCCGCAAGCCCCAGCGACTCGGCCAGCCCGCGCACGGTCGGCAGCCGGTAGCCCACCGGCAGCACCCCGGATCGCGCCTGCTCCGAGATCTGGGCCCGCACCTGCTCGTACGGAGGTGCGCTGTCGTCGATGCGGATCTTCAAGGTCACGCCGCGATTCTCCCGCACCCGCCGGAAAATGAGGGGCACCCGGGTCCCGGTCCCCCGTAGCGTGCGGCCCCATGACTGTGCTCGTGCGCGATCTGCGCCCCGACGCGCGTGCGGACCTGGACGGCTTCATCCGGGTCCGGCACCGTGCCCTCCCGTTCATGCTGTTCACCCCGGAATCCGTCGCCCACGAGATCGCCCACACCCACCCGGACGCCCATCTGCGCAGGCTCGTCGCGGAGGAGGACGGCGAGATCATCGGCACCGCCCAGGTGGGCATCGCCTACGACAGCCCGGAGCCGGGCCAGGGCTATGTCAACGTGTACGTCGACCCGGAGCGGACCCGGCGCGGCGCCGGCGGGCTGCTGGTGCGCACCGCCGAGGAGCACCTGGCGGCCCGGGGCGCGCGCCGTCTGCTGACCTGGGTGCCTGACGAGCCGGGCAACCTCGCCTTCGCCGAACGGCACGGCTACCGGGCGGGCCGCTCCGCGCACTTCCTGCGGCTGGATCTGGCGCATGCGACGCTGCCCCCGTCGCAGGACCCGCCGCCGGGCGTCGAACTGCGCACGGGCTCGGACTTCGCCGACGACCCGCGCCCGCTGTTCCGGCTGGACGCGGAGACGATGGCGGACGAGCCCAGCGACTTGGACACCGAGTTCACGGACTACGGGGCCTGGCTCGACGAGACCTGGCGGCACCCCCTGTTCAGCCCCGAGCTGACCTCGGTGGCGCTGGTCGACGGGCGCCCCGCCGCGTTCAGCGCGGCCCGCACGGACGGCGGGCACCGCTACGGCACCGTGATGACGGGCACCGCGCGCGCCTTCCGGGGCCGCGGTCTGGCAAAGCTCGCCAAGAACGACTCCCTGCACCGTGCCCGCGCCGCCGGGTTGACGGAGGCGTTCACCGGCAACGACACCGGGAACGGCCCGATGCTCGCGATCAACACATGGTTCGGTTACCAGGTCTGTGCCACGGAGGTGCGCCATATCCGCGAACTCGGCTGACCCCGGCCGCCCGTTGGAGGTCGTCCTGGTCAAGGGCGGTCGTACGAAGATCCGTTACCCGGCCGAGCTGCTGCGGGACGACGGCACCCGGATCGTGGTGCGCGCCCCCTTCGCGGGCGGCACGGTCCGCGACTTCGGCTTCGTGCGCTTCGCACCGGGCGACATCTTCACCGAGTACTACTGGCGGGACCGCTGGTACGCGGTGATGGAGGTCCGCGACCCGGCGGGCGTGCTCAAGGGCTGGTACTGCGACATCGCCCGGCCGGCCGTGCTGTCCGGCACACAGCTGGTCGTGGAGGACCTCGACCTGGACCTGTGGCGCTCCGCGGACGGCACGGACGTACGACGGCTGGACGAGGACGAGTTCGCGCTGAGCGGGCTGGCCCGCACGGACCCCGCGGCCGCGGCCGCCGCCCTGGCCGCGCTCGACGAGTTGGAGGCGCTGGCCCGTACGGAACGCTTCGAGGCGCTGCTGGCCTGACCCGCGGCCGGCCGGGATCACACCGTCGCCACCACCGCGTACCGCTCGTCCGTCACGGGGCCGCCCCACAGCGCGGGCTCGTGGGACAGCGGATCCACGCGCACGTGGGAGGCGATCGGTTCCAGGAGTGCGGTCAGCCGGGCGGCGGGTATGCCGACCGGGGAGAGCGTCCCCCACACGCCCTCGACCAGTACGAGCCGCCCGCCCGGCCGCAGCAGCCCGCTCCAGTGCCGCAGCACGCGGGCGGGTCCGGGCAGCGTCCACAGCACGTGCCGGACGAGGACGGCGTCGAAGCGCCGCTCCCCCACCGGGGGCGTGGCCGCATCGCCGACCAGGAACACCGCGTGACGCCCGGCCGTCTTGGCGCGGGCCAGGTCCACCATCGCCGGGGACAGGTCGACGCCGGTGACGCGGTGTCCCCGCTCGGCGGCGAGGAGCGCCAGGCTGCCGGTGCCGCAGCCGAGGTCGAGCACATCGGCGGGACGCCCGGGCAGCCATGTGCCGAGTCTGGCGGCCCAGGCCGCGCGCACCTCGGGGTCGCGCAGCCCATGGTCCGGCTCGTCGTCGAAGGTCGCGGCGGCGGCGTCCCAGTCGACGCCCGCCGCCGTCCCGCGATTGCTCTCGTCCGTCATGCCCCCAGGGTGACACCCGCCACTGACAGTCCGGGGGTGACAGCCGCCACTGACAGACCACCGCCGATGAGTCACCCTCGCCGCAAGGGCCCGCCACCGCGGAAGCGCGGATTCCGGCAGGCGCCGAAGGAGGCAGCCATGCGCCGCGCAACCGTGCAGAAGCCCCTGAAGAGGACGGACACCCGCCGGGTCCGCGAGGAAGCCGAGGAGCGCCCCGCGGGGCGCCAGGAGGTCCGCAAGGACATCGCCTGCACCTGGTGGCCGGACGGCTGACCGTCCGCGATCACGGGATCGCCGGTGACGAACAGCTTCCCTGGGGGACGTTCGCCGCGTGGTCCGGGCTGCGGCACCACTTCGATGCGCTCGTTGTAAGGGCGGTAGGCGGCGTCGGTCATGGCGCGCACGGCACCTACCTGAGTGCAGTCTGAGCACCCCCTTAAGCGGACCATAAGGATCTCCCCCGACCGCCTCCAGCAGGCGATTTCCCGGTTCCTTCGGGCTAGTTTCTGATCGCCCCCCGCGGGATCGACCCCACCCCGAAGACCGTAGGAGTTCCCCCATGCCCGTACGCCGCCAGCCGCCCGCACGCCGTACGGCCGCGGCCGTCGCCGTCCTCGGCGCGGCACCGCTCGCCCTGACCGTGCTCGCCGCCGCGCCGGCCGCCGCGCACGGCTCGATGGGCGACCCCGTCAGCCGGGTATCGCAGTGCTACGCGGAAGGACCGGAGAGCCCCGACTCGGCGGCCTGCCGGGCGGCGGTCGCGGCCGGCGGCACCCAGGCGCTCTACGACTGGAACGGCATCCGGATCGGCGACGCGGCCGGCCGGCACCAGGAGCTGATCCCGGACGGCAAGCTGTGCAGCGCGAACAACGACGAGTTCAAGGGGCTCGACCTGGCCCGCGCCGACTGGCCCGCGACGAGCGTGAGCGGCGGCTCGTACACCTTCAAGTACCGGGTGACCGCCCCGCACAAGGGCACGTTCGCCGTCTACCTCACCAAGCCCGGCTACGATCCGGCCAAGCCGCTCGCCTGGGCCGACCTGGACCTGGCGCACCCGGTTGCGACGGTCACCGACCCGGTGGCCTCGGGCGGCTTCTACACCTTCTCCGGCACGCTCCCCGAGCGCTCCGGCCGGCAACTGCTGTACGCGATCTGGCAGCGTTCGGACAGCCCGGAGGCGTTCTACTCCTGCTCCGACGTCACCTTCGGCGGCAGCGGCGGGGGCGCGAACGACGGCGGCAGCGGCGGGAGTACGGGTGACGGCGGCGGCGAGGGTACGGGCGATGGTGGCAGCGGCTCGGGTACGGCCGCCCGTGGCAGCGGCGGTGCCGGCACTCCCGCGCCGAGCGCGTCCGCACCGTCCGAGGAGCAGATCGCGGCCGGTGCCGACAAGTCGACGGTCGAGCACCACGGCCACGGCGACGACGACGCGAGCACATCGGCGGAGCCGGTGACGGCCGCGGCCGGCACCTCGGCCAACGAGCCGAAGGCCGCCGGTGCCTCGGCGAACCTGGCCGAGACCGGGGCGAACGGCGGCACGCCGTATCTGGCGGCCGGGGGCGCGGCGGTGCTGTCGCTGGGCTCCGCGGCGCTGTTCCTGTCGGTGCGGCGGCGCGCGGCGGGCGGCCGGCACGGCCGCTGAACGGATCTCCGGGGCCCGACCGGCGGCTCAGGCCGGTCGGACCCCGGGCCCCGCCGTGCCCTCTCGGGCGGGGCAGCGAAGCTACCTGCCGTGGGGCGTCATGCCGTCGGCCGGGTGCGGCAGCGTCGTGGTTGAACGCGTGTGCCCTCCCGGGCGGGTCGGCCACACGCCGTGGGACGTCATGCCGTCAGCCGGGTGCGGCAGCGTCGTGGTTGAGCGCGTGTGCCCTCCCGGCCGGGTCGGCCGCACGCCGTGGGACGTCATGCCGTCACCGGGGGCGCGGCAGCGTCGTCGCTGAGCGCGCAGTTCCTCGCGCCCCTTCGGGGGCCGGCCATGCGCCGTGGGACGTCATGCCGTCAGCCGGGTGCGGCAGCGTTGTGGTTGAGCGCGCAGTTCCCCGCGCCCCCTCGGGGGCCGGCCTGCGGCAGCGTTGTGGTTGAGCGCGCAGTTTCCCGCGGCCCCTTGGGGCGCAAGTCGGTTGCTTTGTCAGGAGGCCAGTGTGGCGGGGAGTACTGCTTGTGGGCCGAACTTTGCTCGTGCCCGGTCTGCCACCTCCTCGATTCGGCGGACCTTCTCGTCCACGGCGTCGAAGGTGAGCTGCCAGGAGGCCTGTTCGGCCGGGGTGAGGCCCTCCGCGCGCAGGACGAGCGCGCGGACCCGGGCGCGTTGCAGACCCAGCGCCTCGTACATGCCGTACGCGGTCCGCGTCAGGGCCGGCGAGTGCGCGGTCGGCTCCTTGAGGGTGCGGCTGCGGGTGGTCGCGATGGGGGTCCCCCCGTTCGAGCCGGTTCGAGAGCGGGGGAGGTCGGCGTAGCGCACGGTGAGGGTCAGGGTGCGGCAGACCTTCTCCAGGCCGCGCAGCCGTGCGCCCAGTTCACCGGCGGCCGAGAGCAGCGCACGGCGGTGCCGGTCGGGGTCCAGTTCGTCGAGGGGGAAGGGGCGTTCGGCCACGAGGGAGCGGGAGACCGCGTTCGGGACGACCCGGCCGCGGTCGATGCCGTTCGCCTTCTCGTGCAGTTCGCGGCCCGCCTTCGCGCCGACCAGCCGCTGGAGCGTGGACAGCGGTGCGGCGGCGACCCGGCCCAGGGTGTCGAGTCCGTACCCGCACAGGGCGCGTGCGGTGGCCGCGCCGACCCCGGGGAGCGCGCCGACGGGCCGGTCGGCAAGGAACTCCGTGGCGCTGTCCGGGCCTTCGGGGACCGCCCGGGTCACTCCGGGCCGGGCGTCCCGCAGTGCCATGCGGGCCAGCAGCGGGCCCGGCCCGGCGCCGATCGCGCAGTCGATGCCGTACCGCGCGAGGGCCCGGACCCGGATCACGGCCGCCAGGTCGACGGCGCTTCGGCCGAAGTACCGCTCGGCGCCCCGCAGATCGGCCAGCGCCCCGTCCGGCGGCAGTGCCTCGACGACCGGGGTGAACTCCTCCAACAGCCCGAGCAGCCCCGGCAGGGCCGCCTCGTACATTGGAGGCAGCTGGAAACGTACGCAGAGAATGGTCATCCCGCACTCCCCGGACTCTGGTGCCACAACTTCTTTCCCCCCGCCGGGTCCTCGCCCGCGGGACGCAGATCGGCCCAGGGGTGCATCTCGTACCCCGTGGCCATGCGGATGGTCCGGCCCGGCACCGAAGGGGCCGCCTCCTCCCGCGGCGCGGGCTCCGCCAGCCGCGCCGCCACCTGGTCGAGCCCGCCCTCGGCGCGCAGTTCGACGAGTTCGGCGAGGTTCCAGGCGGCGGCGCCCACCACGCTGAGGCTGCGCGGGCCGCGCCGCTGCACCACCCCGCGCACCAGCAGCAGCCAGGAGTGGAAGACGGTGTGCGCGCAGGCGTCGTGGGAGTCGTCGAAGAAGGCGAGGTCGACCAGGCCCGTGCCGTCGTCCAGGGTGGTGAAGATGACGCGTTTGCCGGAGCGGATCGGCGGGGTCTGGGTGGCCGCCTTGGCGCCCGCGACCAGCACGGTCTCGCCGTGCGGTGTCTCCCGCAGCCGGCGCGCCGAGACCACGCCCAGCTCCCTGAGGAACTCCCGGTGGTCGTCCATCAGATTGCGCGAGGCGTCCATGGACAGCACGCCCAGTTCGGCGCTGAGCCGCTCCGCCGGGGTGAGGTCGGGCAGCCCGACGGAGGCGGTCTTCCGGCCGCCGGCCAGGGGGAGTTGGCCACCTCCGCCGCTGCGGGCACCCCGGTGCAGCTCGGCCAGATGGAGTTGCAGGTCCCGGCGGTTGGCGCCGAACGCGTCCAGCGCGCCCACCTGGGCGAGCCGCCCGGCCAGCGGCCGGCTGGGCCGGGCCCGCTCCCAGAAGTCCAGCAGGGAGGCGTAGGGCTGTCCGTCCGCGATCCGCGCCGCCTCGGCCTCGCTGATGCCGTGCACGTCGCGGAGGGCGAGCCGCAGCCCCCAACGCCCGGGGGAACCGGGGGACTCGGCCGGTTCGGGCGCGGCCGGCCCTGATTCAGACACCAGTTCGATGTGATGGGTGACCGCGGACCGGTTCACGTCCAACGGCAGGATCGGCACCCCGCGCCGCCGCGCGTCCGCCAGCAGCAGCCGCTTCGGGTACATCCCGGGGTCGTGGGTGAGCAGCCCGGCGTAGAAGGCGGCCGGGTGATGCGCCTTCAGCCACGCCGACTGGTACGTCGGTACGGCGAACGCCACCGCGTGCGCCTTGCAGAAGCCGTACGAGCCGAACGCCTCGACGATCTCCCAGGTCCGCCGGATCGTTTCCGCGTCGTATCCGCGCTCCGCCGCGTGCTGGGCGAACCACACCCGGATACGGCCCTGCATCTCCGGCTCGGACAGCCCGCGCCGCACCTGGTCCGCCACGCCCCGCCCGCAGCCGGTCATGATGGCGACGATGTCGATGATCTGCTCGTGGAAGACGACGACCCCGTAGGTGTCGCGCAGCGGCTTCTCCAGGTCCGGATGCGGGTAGCGGACCGGCGCCCGCCCGTGCCGCGCCTCGATGAACGGCCGTACCATGTCGGCGGCGACCGGGCCGGGCCGGAACAGCGATATGTCGACGACCAGGTCATGGAAGGTGGCCGGCTGGAGCCGCCCCACCAGGTCCCGCTGGCCCGGCGACTCGATCTGGAAGCAGCCCAGCGTCTCGGTGGAGCGGATGAGTCGATAAGTCGCCGGATCGCCTTCCGCGACCGCGTCCAGATCGATCCGCTTCCCCGTCGCCCGCTCCACCTCGGCGACCGCGTGCGCCATCGCCGACTGCATCCGCACGCCCAGCACATCCAGCTTGAGCAGCCCGAGGTCCTCCACGTCGTCCTTGTCGAACTGCGCCATCGGGAACCCCTCGCCACTGGTCGGCACGACCGGCGTACGGGAGAGCAGGGAGGCGTCGGACAGCAGCACCCCGCACGGGTGCATGGCGACCCCGCGGGGCAGGGCGTCGAGCGACTCGACCAGGTCCCACAGCCGGTCGTACCGCTCGGCGTCCTGCCGGGACTCCCCGGCCAGCCGCCTCAGTTCGGGCAGTTCCGCCAGGGCCGCGCGGGCGTCGCGGGCACGGATGTGCGGAAAGGACTTGGCGATGCGGTCGATGTCGGCCGGGTCCATGGACAGGGCCGCGCCCACGTCCCGGATCGCATGGCGGACGCGGTACGTCTCCGGCATGGCGACGGTCGCCACCCGCTCGGTGCCGAACCGGTCGATGATCGCGCGGTAGACCTCCAGGCGGCGTGCGGACTCCACGTCGATGTCGATGTCGGGCAGCGCGACCCGCTCCTTCGACAGGAAGCGCTCCATCAGCAGCCCGTGCTCGATCGGGTCGGCGTGTGCGATGCCGAGCAGATGGTTGACGAGGGAGCCCGCACCGGAGCCGCGCGCGGCGACCCGGACGCCCATCTTCCGTATGTCGTCGACGACCTGGGCGACCGTCAGGAAATAGGAGGCGAAGCCGTGGTGGGCGATGATGTCCAACTCGTGGTGCATCCGCTCCCAGTAGGCGCGCCTGCCGGTGTAGCCGCGCAGCACCATCCCCGCCGCCGCCCGGGAGGCCAGGGCCCGCTGGGCGGTGCGGCGGCCGGCGCCGACGAGGTGCGGCTCGGGGAAGTGGACGCTGCCGATACCGAGGTCGTCCTCGGGGTCGACCCGGCAGTCGGCGGCCGTGGCCCGTGTCTGCTCCAGCAGGCGGTGGGCGGTGTCACGGCGGTAGCCCGCGGCCGCCACGATCCGCTCGGCGACGGCCAGCATGGCGTCCGCGTCCTTCAGCCAGGCCTCGCCGGAGTCCAGTTCCTTCGTCGGGTCGATCGGGACCAGCCGGCGGGCCGCGTCCAGGACGTCGGCGACCGGGCCCTGCCCGGGGTCGGCGTACCGGACGGCGTTGCTGAGCACCGGCGATCCGCTGTTCGGCGGCGAAGCCGACGGTGCGGGCGGCCAGCCGCAGGGAACCGGGTCCGGTGCCCGTGCGGCCGTGCCAGACGACCTCCAGGCGCAGGGCGTCGCCGTAGATCTCGCGCCAGGGGCCGAGCAGCCGGGCGGCGCGGTCCGGGCGGCCCGCGGCAAGGGCGCGGCCGACGTCGGAGGCGGGGCCGAGCAGGACGGTCAGGCCGTCGCCGTGGTTGCCCGACCAGGGCAGCAGCGGGGCGCCCGCGGTCCGGTGCCCGTTCTGCCCGGACGGGGCCGGGTGCGTCGGGGAGTGGGCGGCGGTGACCAGTCGGCACAGATCGGCCCAGCCGCGGGCGCCGTCCCGGGCGAGGAAGGTCGCCCGGGGTGTCGACTCGTCGATGAAGGCACCGCCGCGCACCGGGGTGCGGCGGTGCGCCCGCCGTACCACCTCCGGCTCGCCCACCGCCAGCTCGACGCCGAACAGCGGCCGGACGCCCGCCCCGGCGCAGGCCTTGGCGAAGCGGACCGCGCCGGCGAGGGTGTCGCGGTCGGTGAGGGCGAGGGCGTCCATGCCCCGCTCGGCGGCGCGCTCGGCCAGCCGCTCCGGGTGCGAGGCGCCGTAACGCAGGGAGAACCCGGAGACGGTGTGCAGATGCGGGAAACCCGGCACACGCACCTCCCGCACTCGTGAGCCCCGACCGGCTCTCGAACATCAGTTCCCTACTCTCTCACCCCACCATACCCTCATTCCCGAACATCTGTACGACACCCACTCGGACGCCCCTCACCTGCGCAAACGCCGCGATCGGCTCCGCCGGTTTCGCCGGTGTGGGTGCCGAGCGTCTTTCTGTGTGCCCCCGGGGCACCGCCTCCCCGGACGGCCGGGGGCGTACGCGAAAGTCCCGCCCCTCGCGCGCGGGGCGGGACTTCGTGGCGGATGTGGCGCGGCTCAGCCGATCGCGGCGCCGGTCGCCGAAAGCGCCTCCGTGACCGGCTGGAAGAAGGTCACCCCGCCGGAGGTGCAGTCGCCGCTGCCGCCGGAGGTGAGCCCGATGGCGCTGCTCCCGGAGAACAGCGAGCCGCCGCTGTCACCGGGCTCGGCGCACACATCGGTCTCGATGAGACCGCTGACCGTGCCCTCCTGGTAGTTCACGGTGGCGTTCAGGCCGGTCACGGTGCCGGAGTGCACCTGGGTGGTCGAGCCGCTGCGGGTCACACTCATGCCCACGGTGGCCTCGGCCGCGCCGGTGATCTGCTGGGCGGATCCGTCGTAGAGGTCGACCTCGCTCGGGTGATCGACGTCCGCGGTGTACTTCACCAGACCGTAGTCGTTGCCCGGGAAGCTGGACTGCTCGTTCTGGCCGATCACGGTGCCGGACGAGTCCGACCAGGTGGAGATGGCCTCGGTGCAGTGCCCGGCGGTCAGGAAGTACGGCTGCCCGTCCTTGACCACGTTGAAGCCGAGCGAGCAGCGCCCGCCCGAGCCGGTGATGGCGTCGCCGCCCGCGATGAAGGGCTTGAACTCCTCCTTGGACCGCTGGAGTTCGGCCGTGCCGCCGAGCCCGTCGACCACCTTGGCGAGCTTGGCCCAGGCGGCCTTCGAGACGGTACGGTCGGCGGTGACGACAACCTTGTTGCCGACCGGGTCGACCGCCCACGAGGTACCGGGCACGGTCGCGTCCCGCTTCAGCGTCGCGCGGGCGCCGTCGAGTTCGGCGAGCGAGTTGGCGACGAGTCTGGCCTTGGCGCCGGCCGCCTCGACGACCCGGACCGCGCTCTCATCGAGCACGTTGACCACGAGGTGCTTGGCCTGCGCGTCGTAGTAGCTGCCCGCGCTGTCGCCGCCGAGGTCGCGTACGAGCGTGGAGGCGATCTTTCCGGCCGCCGAGGCCGACAGGGTCTGGGGCGCGGCGGTCTTCACCAGCTCGCTGGCGTTCGCAGTCTGGAAGGTGACACCCGCTGCGACCAGTGCGGCGATTCCCGCGCCCGTCACGGCGGCCCGCCGCCTGGGTATGCGTCGGTGCTTCAACTCACGTCCTCCTGTGGGGGGACGGCCCGATGAGGTTGTGGGGACCTCACGGGCCGGAAGGCTGGTTGACGGGCGCCTACTATTCCGAGCCCAACAGGGAGTACACAAGGTCGACTTCAGGACGCGCATACGACGGCCGCACACGCCCCCGTAAATCTTGACCGTGTACCGTCATCGCAGGAGATTCGCACTGCAAACACCACGTGCGAGTAGCTGTTCGGCGGACAGTGACCGTCAGCCCTGGCCGGAACTCGATCCTCCGGGCGCCTGGGGCAGTTGCTGCTGCGCCTTCTCCAGGAACCGCAGCAGCTCCACCGGGAAGGGCAGCACCAGCGTGGAGTTCTTCTCGGCTGCCACCGCCACCACCGTCTGCAGCAGCCGCAGTTGCAGCGCGGCAGGGGTGTCGGCCATCTGCTGCGCCGCCTCCGCCAGCTTCTTCGACGCCTGCAGTTCGGCGTCCGCGTTGATGACCCGGGCCCGCCGCTCGCGGTCCGCCTCGGCCTGCCGGGCCATGGACCGCTTCATGGTCTCGGGCAGCGACACGTCCTTGATCTCCACCCGGTCGATGCTGACACCCCACTCCACGGCCGGGCTGTCGATCATCAACTCCAGGCCCTGGTTGAGCTTTTCCCGGTTGGAGAGCAGATCGTCCAGCTCACTCTTGCCGATGATGGACCGCAGGGAGGTCTGCGCCATCTGCGAGACCGCGAACCGGTAGTCCTCGACCCGGACGACCGCGTCGGCCGGCGAGGTCACCTGGAAATAGACGACGGCGTCCACCCGTACGGTCACATTGTCGCGGGTGATGCCCTCCTGGCCGGGCACGGGCATCGTGACGATCTGCATGTTCACCTTGCGCAGCCTGTCCACGAACGGGACGACCAGGGTGAGTCCCGGTCCGCGGACCTCCGGGCGGAGCCGGCCGAGCCGGAAGACCACACCGCGCTCGTACTGTTTGACGACCCGCGCCGCCCCCATCAGGTACACCGCTCCGGCGGCCACGAGGGCCGCCCCCGCCGCCGCCAACTCCTCGACCATGCCGGCCCCCAGGGGTCCGAAGTGGGGTGCCGGGAGAGCACCCCGCCCTTCGAAGGTAACCCCGGCAAACGGCCAAGGGGGAGCCCCCGCACGCCGGTTGCGTGCGGGGGCCGATGCCGCGAAGGCCGTCGCGCGGGCCGACGTCAGAAGACGTGGACCCCGTAGGCGCTCAGGGCCTCGGTGACCGGCTGGAAGAAGGTCGTGCCGCCGGAGGAGCAGTTGCCGCTGCCGCCGGAGGTCAGACCGTAGGCGATGCCGCTGTTGGAGTACAGCGGACCGCCGGAGTCGCCGGGCTCGGCGCAGACCGTGGTCTGGATGAGACCGCTGACGATGTCTCCGCCGCCGTAGTTGACCGTCGCGTTGAGCCCGGTGACCTGGCCGCTGTGGGTGCCGGTGGTGGAGCCGCGACGGTAGACGGTGGTGCCGACGGACGGCGTGGCCGCGCTGGTGATGTCCACGCTGCCGACGGTGCCCGACTTGGTGACCGAGCTGTTGGTGTAGCGCACGATGCCGTAGTCGTTGCCGGGGAACGACGAGCCGGACGTGGTGCCCAGCGTGGTGGTGTGCCCGGAGTTCGACCACCAGGTACCCGCACCGTCGGTGCAGTGACCGGCGGTCAGGAAGTAGTAGTTGCCGCTGTTGTCCTGGACGTTGAAGCCCAGCGAGCAGCGCCAGCTACTCGCGTAGATGGCATCGCCGCCGGAGATCAGCTTGTTGAACTCGCCCGGGGTGCGCTTGACGGTCAGGGCACCGGCGTTGGCTCCCGCCTGCTCCTTGATCTCGGCGATCTCGGCCTGGGAGACGGTGCTGTCGACGGTGACGACGACGCGGTTGGTCTTGCTGTCGACCGCCCAGGCCGTGCCGGCTATGTCGGCCTTGAGGACGGAGTCGCTCGCTTTGGTGAGCTGGTTGGTGCTGAAGGTCTGGACGTCGCTCGCGCTGGCCGTGGGGGCGGCGAACGCTGCGGCGGCCACGAAGCCGGAGGCCAGGGCGATCAGTCGGGTCCGTCTCGCGATGCCGCTGCGGGGAGTGGTGCGCTTGTTCCTCACGTTTCGTTCCCTCCCAGGGGAAGTCGGGGGCCCGCGTGGGGTCGGGGCCCGTGAGGCGCAGTCAGCGGCACGGGCGACCGGATTGCGGATGCGGCATGCCCCTGACAAGCGCTGAGGGGGAGTATTCGGCCGAACGGCCGGTCGGCGCAAGGGTGCCTTTCGGCCGTCAGCCTTTGAACGGGCTTTGCGAGTTGTTGGCCCATCCATGCCCGCACCGCCCCGTTTCGCACCGCCCCGTTTCGGACCACCCCGTTTCGGACCACCCAGCTTCGGACCACCCCGTTTCGGACCACCCAGCTTCGGACCACCCAGCTTCGGACCACCCAGCTTCGGACCGGGTTCCGCTTCCCTCCGGTCCGGGCCCCGCTCCCTTCTCCGGCCGGATTCCTCCCCTTCAGGCCAGGTTCCGCTCCCCCGCCTCGATCGCGACGCCCAGTGTGTTCCCCGGCGGCGGGAAGGGGCAGATGAAGTGGTCGGCGAAGGCGCACGGCGGCAGTTGGGCGCGGTTGAAGTCGACCGTCGTACGGCCTTCGGTGTCGGGCGCCGCCGGGTACAGGAAGCGGAACCGGAAGCTGCCGTCCCCCCTGGTGGCGCCGGCGAACACCGCCCACAGCCGCCCGTCGGCCTGCCGCGCGACCTGGAGCGTCCGCTCCCGTCCGGCCAGGGTGAAGGCGAGTTCGCCGGCCAGACCGAGGCCGCGTTCGACCCCGTCGGCGGTGCCGACCCGCACCGTGCGCGCCGCCTCGTACGGGGTGAAGCGGCCGGGCACCGACCAGCGCGGATCGTACGGGGTGGCGTCGATGCCCCGGAACGCGCGGCGCGTCACGGCGTCCGGGTCGTAGTCCCGCACGCCCCAGATCCCGTCGCGGACCAGGACCACGAGCCGGCGAGCGCCGAGCGTGACGCGGGCCGCCGGTTCGGCGTCGGCGCCGAGCCTGACCTCACCGGCGAACGGCCGTCCGTCCAGGGTCAGTCCGTCGGCCTCGGCGGCGGTGAGCACCACCGCATCGCCGTGGGCCACCCACTTCCCGGGAATGTCCGGAAGTCGCCCCTCCGGATGGTCCTTGATCCAGTGCGTGCCGACCAGTGCGAGCGGCCCGTAGGGGGCCGACACCGTCTCCGTGCGCCGCTCGTGCCAGCGCTTCCACTCGTCGTTCGGGTCCGTGGTCATGGATGTCGTCAGTCCTTCCGTGCCGGGGCCCCGAGCCCCAGGTGTGAGCGGAGCGTGGCGCCCCGGTATTCCGTGCGGAACGCGCCGCGCTCCTGGAGCAGCGGCACCACCCGGTCCACGAACTCCTGAAGAGCACCGGGCACGACATGCGGTACGAGGACGAAGCCGTCCGCGGCGTCCCGCCGTACGTAGGCGTCGAGTTCGGCGGCGACCGCCTCCGGGGTGCCGACGAAGCACGGGCGTCGGCCCGCCTCGATCACGGTCCGTGCCCGGGTGGCGGTCCGCCCGTCGGCGGCCGTCCATGCCTCGTTGCCGGCCCAGGGGTCGGTCCATGCTCCGGGCTCGCTCCATGCGCCGGGCTCGCTCCATGCGTCGGGCTCGGCCCATGCGTCCGGGTCGGCCGGCGGCGGCACCGGTGGACCGATGAGTTCGGCGGCCCTCTCCCGGGCCTCGGCCGCGGTGTCGCCGAGGACGACGCCGACAGCGGGCATGACCTTCAGGTCGTCCGGTGCCCGGCCGTACCTGCGCAGCCGGCGCTTCACATCGGCGTAGAAGGCGCGGGCCGCCTCAAGCGGGCCGAGGCGGGCCCCGGGTCCGGCCGGCGGCCGGCCTGCGATGTTCCGGCCGCAGCAGACGACATCGGCCGTGGCCGCGGCGAACTCCCGGCCCTCGTCCGAGTCGCCCGTCTGGATGAGCACCGGGTGCCCCTGCGGCGGGCGCGGCACGGTGAACTCGCCGGCGATGTCGAAGTGCCGTCCCCGGTAGGCAACCGGCCCGGCCTCCCCCTGCGGGGTCCAGGAGTCCCACAACCGCCGTGCGGCTGCGGCGAATTCGGCGGTGCGCGGATACCGCTCGGCGCGGTCGAGGCCGCCGCCGCGGCGGAAGTTCCCGCCGGTCGTGGCGTCCGCGGAGGTCACCAGGTGCCAGGCGGCCCGGCCTTCGCTGAGGTGGTCGAGCGTGGCGAGCCGCCGGGCGACTTCGTACGGTTCGTTGCAGCTCGCGTCGACCGTGGCGGCGAGCCCCAGCCGCTCGGTCACCGCGGCGAGGGCGCTGAGCGCGGCGACCGGCTCGGGCCCCACCGGGTCCGCGTCGGGCACGCGGCCCTCGGGCTCGCGCGGGAACCGGCCGCCGGCGAGCAGAAGGAAGTCGAACAGCCCGCGTTCGGCGGTGCGAGCGACCCGTTCGTACGATTCATAGGATTCGTACGAGGGGAGCGCGAGCCGTGGCGTCCCGCCCGGACCGGACCGGCCCACCGGGCCGCCGCCGTCCGGGGCGAGCCCGTCCGCGCGGGGCCCCGCGTGGGGCAGCGCGGCGAGGTGGATCCGTTTCCGGGCGGGCCCGACCGCGGTCATGATCCGCTCCCGGCCGCCGCGTAACGGCTCGCGGGCCTGGCCAGGCCCAGGTGCTCCCGCAGTGTGCTACCCGGGTAGAAGGTGCGGAACAGACCGCGGTGCTGGAGCAGCACCACGGTGCCGTTGACCAGCCGCTCCAGATCGCGGTGCGGCTCGGCGGGAACCAGGTGGAAGCCGTCCACGGCCCCCTGCCCGTGCCAGGCGGCGATCAGTTCGGCCAGGTCGACGGGGCCCCCGCGGTACAGCGGCGGCCCCTGCGCGCCCCGCCGGGTGGCGCCGCGTCGCCCGTGTCCCCGGTCGGGCAGGAGGGACCCCCAGCCGGGCTCCGCGGTGGCCTCGCCGCCTGCGAGGTCGACGACGAGGCTCGCCAGGACCCGCAGCGTGTGCGGGTCCCGTCCGAACCGGGCCGCGGCCGACCGGAGTTCCTCGCGCACGGCGGCCGCCTGGGCGCAGCCGGCCGCCCGTACCAGCGCCACGTCGGCGTACCGGGCCGCCGTGGACCGGGCGGGCCCCTCGGTGGCGTCGACCACGCGTACGGGATGCCCCTGGGGCGGGCGCGGCACGGTCGATGGTCCCCGGACCGAGAAGGTCGAGCCGGTGAAGTCGACGGGGTGCCGCCCGCCCCGGTGGCCGGTCGCCGGGTCCCGCGCCCCGGCGTCCTCCGCCGTGCTGTCCCACAACCGCCCGGCCACGTCGGCGACTTCACCGGCCTCCCGCCACAGCGCGGCGGCGGATGCGGCGGGGCGGCGGCCGAAGAGGCGGGCCTCCCGCTCGCCGGCCGAGACGTCGAGCCGCCAGCCGGCCCGGCCCCGGCTGACCCAGTCGAGGGTGGCGACGGCCGCCTGGACGTGGAAGGGCTCGGTGTGCGTGGTGGTCACCGTGGGCACCAGTCCGATGCGCCGGGTCTCCGGTGCCACCCGGGCGAGGACGGCGAGCGCGTCGGGTCCGGGGCGCGCGAAGCCGTCCCTGAGCGTCACGAAGTCCAGCCCGCCGCGCTCGGCGAGCCGCGCCGGCTCGGTGTACGCGGCGGCGTCGTACGCCCCCGGCTGGTCGACGGCGGCGGCCAGGTGCAGCAGCCCCCGGCCGGACGATGGGGTCATGGGAGAAGAACCTTCCTGTGCCGGGCGGGCGGGCGCACGGCACCTCGCGGGACACGGCCCGCGTCCGCTCGTGCCGCGCGGTGCCCGGCACCCCGGCCGCCGAGCCGTCCGAAGCTCCTGGACCCGGGTCTGCTGTCGGCCGTGACGCTCATCGCGTGCATCCCTTGCTGAAGGCGGGGCGGAGGGGGCGGCCTACGCGGCGGCGCGACAGGCCGTCTCCCGCAGCAGGACGAGGGCCGCGCGGGCGGTGGCGTCGTTCTGCCGGAATGCCGGTCCGCCGGTGCGCGGCCGGGTGAAGGCGCCGGGGGTGCGGCCGTCGGTGTACGGCCCGAGCGCGAACCGGCGGGGGTGCGGCCGGTCGCCTGCGTCGAGGATCCGTCCGTCGGCGGGGTCCACCCGCAGCAGCCCGTCGGGGCTCTCGGCGGCGCCGTCGGCGTGCAGGGCGCGCAGCAGGCCGTCGCGGGCGCGCCCGACGGTGGGTTCGGGCAGCCGGGCCTCCACCAGGGCGCGCGCCTCGATCCGGAAGCCGGGCACGGTGGCGGAGGAGGCCCGGAACACCCCGTCCTCGGCGGTCACGGTCATGTCGGCGCCGACGAACCTGACCACACCCGCCCGGGACAGCGCGAGCAGCTGCCGCAGCCGGGGTCCGGGCGGCCCGGAGGCGAGGTAGCTGAAGAAGCCGTGCCACCAGGGGCCGACGTCGCCGAGCCGGATCAGCTGCCCGTAGACGGACAGCAGTGCGAGGAACACCGCCAGGTCCTGGCTGTGCCGCGGATCGTGACGGCGGTCCAGATCGGCCTCGACGTAGCGGCGCAGCCAGTCCTGGAACTCCTCGTGCGAGCCGAGGCGTACCCCGTCGAGGGGGCGGTCGAGCGCGCCGAGGTCGAGCCGGTCGGCGGGGTCGGGTACGGCGGCGGCGACCAGCGCGCGGATCTCGTCGGCGGTCTGGGCGGCCGCGTACTTCTCCTCGAAGTCGGCCCTGGCGACGGCCGTCCGCTCGGGGTGGGCGGTGTACAGCCGGTAGTAGTGGGCAAAGCCGAGTTCCTTCGCCACCAGCGGCCATACGTCCCGCCTGAAGTCGAAGCCCTCCGGCCGGGCGAGCAGCGCGTCGATCTCGGCGGGCCCGAAGAAGCGGGGCAGCGGGGGGCGTTCACCGGTCATGTCGTAACCGATCTTCGAGTGGTACGGCACTCCGCGCCGGGAGCCGACGTACAGCACCGGTTCACGCCCCGACGGTATGTACACATCGCCTTCGTACCGTCCGCCGCGGCCCTCGGTGAGCAGCACCATCAGGTCGACGAAGGCCAGTCCGAAGCCGCGGACCAGGACGGGTTCGCCGGCCCCGAGCGGAGACAGGTCGGTGTCGGCGGTGAAGTCGGGCGGCAGATGGAGCAGCCCGTGGGCGCCGGCGTACGCCGCCAAGTCGGCCTGTTCGTCGTCGAGTTCGGCGTCCAGGTGGCCGAGGGCGAGGACCACGGCATCGGCGAGCAGCGGGCGCGGGCGGCCCTCAAGCCACACCTGCTGGCGCCCGTCGCACGGGCCGCTGACCCGCAGGGCGCGCCGGGGGTGGTGGTGGACGACGACGTCCGCGGGCAGATCGGCGACGGCCCGCTCGTACACCCAGCGCAGATACCGGCCCTGGAGCTGCCGGTCGGCGAAGGTCCGGCCGTCGAGCCCCGCCCATTCGTGCAGGGTGGGGCCCTCCCGCACCGGGCCGGCCATCCGCACGGTCTCGTCGGTGAACATGGTGACGTCCTCGGCGTGCGAGTTCATCCACAGCAGCGGGGACTGCGCCGCGCGCCAGATGCGTCCGGCGCCCGGCGGGCAGGGGTCGACCAGATGGATGTCGAGGCCCTGACCGGCGTACAGCTCCGGGGCGTTGGCGGCGATGCGCTCCAGCAGACCGGTCCCCCGCGGCCCGGCCCCGACGATCACAAGACCGCGCCTCATCGGCGGGCCTCGGTGCCGGGCGGGCAGTGCCGCGTGGGTGCCGCGGGGAGTTGGCTGAGGGTGTCGGATGGCATGCGAAGGCTCCGTGACATAGCTGGGACACGGTGGGCGTCTTCACACGGGGCACCTCGCGGCGCCTACGGCCGAGCCCCTCAGCAGGGCCGTTCGCCGAGAGTACGCGGGCGTTTCCGCTCGCTGTCAAGGGTGTCCATACTGTGAGCGGTACGTCTCAGGTCGGTTGACGGGGAACCGGGGACCTGTTCCACTTGGCGCATGCATCCACAGCAGTGGCTGGTCACCCGCTCCCACATCGACTTCGGTCGCGTGTGGTCCTCTTCCTGTTGAGCTGACCCACTGCGCGCCCGCCCGCCGGCGGGCGCTCCGCGCGTTTCTTCCTCGCCTGTCGCCTTCACACGCGCTCCCCTCCCCTCGCGCCCCGCACCCTTCTGTTCAGGTCTGTTCAGGTCTGTTCACGTCTGTTCACACAGGACCGCCGCCCGACGCGCACACCCATGCGCGCCGGGCCTGTGGACTAGCAGTTGCAGCCGCAGTCGCAGCAGTCACAGCCGCAACTGTCCCCGCAGCAGTCACCACAGCCGCAGTCACAGTCGCATGTGTTGCACAGGCCCTCCCGCCGCTGCCGCGACCACGGCCCTTCGTATTCGTCGGCGCAGCACACCTTGCAGGTGCAGCACAGCCCGAGGGCCGCCGCGCATCCGGCCCACATCCCCCGCCGGTCCCGGTGCGGCGGCTCGCCGCCGAAGGGATCGCCTGGCGGTCCGTAGGGGCCGCCCGGCGGCTGCGGGACCTGCGGAGCCTGCGGGGGTCCGAAGGCGGCCTCGGGCGCGTGCCCGCAGGAGGCCGTCCCGAAGGCCCGGTCCACCGAGCGCCGCAACTCGTGCGCGAGCAGCAGATGCGCGAGCCCGCCGTCGACGAACTCCACCTCGCGCAGGGCGAGCCGGATGCCGTGCAGCGCGTCCTCGGCGAGGCGGCGGGCCTCGGTGAGCGGGGTACCGGTGGCGGCGAGCGGGTTCCAGGCACCTGACGCGGTGTCGGCCGCCCGGTCCTCCACGGCGTCCAGCAGATGCGCGAGCCGGCCGAAGAGCCGGCCGGCCTCCGCGAGCGGCGCGGCGTTTCCCGGCCGGCCGGCCAGCACGGCGGTGTGCGCGAAGGCCGCGGCGGTCGCGGTCTCGGTCGGTTCGGTGACGGTCAGGATCGGCGTGCCCACGCCCGCCAGGGCCTCGATGCCGGCCTGCCGGTCGACGGCGTCGACGAGGAGGTCGGTGTCGAAGCCGACCAGCGATCCGCCGCGGGCGCCCGCCCGGTCCCAGTGCGCGGCGACCCGGCGCGCGGCGAGCGCCACCGGACGGTGCGCCAGCAGCCCGTCTCCGTCGGCGACATGGTCGCGCACCTTGGCCGAGGCGAGCACCAGCGAGACGGCCGCCGCGAGCCGCGCGCCCTCGCCCCGGGCGACGGAGGCGGTGCGCATCCCGCGCAGCGGGCAGGGCCCCGCCGTGCGCCGCCGCGTTCCCGCCGGGCCGGTCTGAGCATCCGTCAGAACCGAGAGCAGCAGCCCGTCGTAGTTCGTCACGATGCGGGCGAACTGCCCGTGATCGCCGCGCAGCGCGAGACACAGCCCGCACAAGTGCGCCGTCCACTGGGCTCCGAAGCCCTCGCCGAGCCGATGCCGGCAGGGCCGTACCATCCCGAACACGACGTCCCCCCGTGTGCTGATACGACGTTGAACCGCCGCATCGTATCGGCCGACCGTCGGTCCGGATCGTCCGCTCGCTCACCCGGACGCACCACTTCTCACCCATACGCCGCGAAGAATCATATTTCACTCACAGTCAGCAGCCGTACGTGGCGGGACCCTTGGGGGGACCGGGCTCTCGACGTACGCGCCGTGCACCAGTAGCGTCACAAACCCCCCGCGCGGCGACTATCCACTTGGCGCGCCATCCGCATCATGGACGACCATAGGGATGCGGAAAGCAAGAAGGACCGCTGTGAGAGGAGGCGTCCATGGGATCGGTACGCAAGGCGAGTGCCTGGCTTGGCCTCGTCGACGACAACGATGACGAGCGCTACTACGACGACGACTACTCCGAAGGGACCGAGCAGCCCGGGGATGCCTGGGTCACCGACCCGCGGGTCAAGGTGGCCTCGGACACCGCCGAGGAGAAGGGCCGCCGGATCGGCACGGTCACCCCGGACAGCTTCCGGGACGCCCGTGCCATCGGCGAACTGTTCCGCGAGGGCGTCCCGGTCATCATGAACCTCACGGCCATGGAGGCCGCCGACGCCAAGCGCGTCGTCGACTTCGCGGCCGGGCTCATCTTCGGCCTGCGCGGCTCCATCGACCGCGTCTCCAACCGCGTCTTCCTGCTCACCCCCGCCGACACGGAGATCATCAGCGGCGAGCCGGCCGCGCACCGTTCGGACGGCTTCTTCAACCAGAGCTGAGGCAGGGCCGCTCACCGGCCCCGCCTCGGCCCCCGGGCCGGGTCAGCGGAAGGCGTCGAGTCCGGTGAGCGCCTTGCCCAGCACGAGCTGGTGCATCTCGACGGTGCCCTCGTAGGTGAGCACCGATTCGAGATTGGTCGCGTGCCGCATCACGGGGTATTCGAGGGAGATCCCGTTGGCACCGAGGACGGTCCGCGCGGTACGGCAGATCTCGATCGCCTCCCGTACGTTGTTGAGCTTGCCGAAGCTGACCTGTTCGGGGCGCAGCCGGCCGGCGTCCATGCGCCGCCCCAGATGGTGGGCGAGCAGCATCCCCTTGTGCAGTTCCACCGCCATGTCGGCGAGTTTGGCCTGGGTGAGCTGGAAGCCCCCGATCGGCCGGCCGAACTGCTCCCGACTCTTCGCGTAGTCGACGGCGGCCTCGAAACAGCTGCGGGCCGCACCCATGGCGCCCCACACGATGCCGTACCGGGCGTGCGAGAGACAGCTCAGCGGGCCGCGGAGGCCGACGACCCCGGGGAACACGGCGTCGGCGGGCAGCCGTACGTCGTCCATCACCAGTTCGCTGGTGACGCTGGCGCGCAGCGACCACTTGTGTCTGATCTCCGGGGCGGCGAAGCCGGGGGTGTCGGTCGGCACGGCGAAGCCCCGGATTCCGTCGTCGGTCTGCGCCCACACGACGGCGACGCCCGCGACGGAGCCGTTGGTGATCCACATCTTGCGGCCGCTGAGCACCCAGTCGTCGCCGTCGCGCTTGGCGTGGGTGCGCATCGAGGCGGGGTCGGAGCCGTGGTCCGGCTCGGTGAGCCCGAAGCAGCCGATCACCTCTCCGGATGCCATGCGGGGCAGCCAGTGCCGCTTCTGTTCCTCGCTGCCGAACCGGTGGATGGCATACATGGCGAGGGAGCCCTGCACGGAGACGAGCGAGCGGATGCCGGAGTCGGCGGCCTCCAGTTCGAGGCAGGCGAGGCCGTACTGCACCGCGGAGGCGCCGGCGCAGCCGTACCCGGTGAGGGACATGCCGAGGGCGCCGAGGGAACCGAGTTCGCGGGCCAGCTCCCGGATGCCGGGGAGTTCGCCGCTCTCGTACCACTCGGCGACGAACGGCAGCACGCGGTCCGCGGCCCAGGTCCGCACGGTGTCCCGGACGGCCAGGTCCTCCGGGTCCAGCAGGTCGTCGAGGCCGAGCGGGTCGGCCGGATCGAACGGGGGCAACGTCGAGGACGCGGACATGAAACACCCTCCGAGAGAAGACCGAGCGCTGAGCGGAACAGGCCGTGACACGCCGCGGTCGACTGCGGCGCCATCATGGCCGGCCGCGGGGCTTTCTTCGGGGCGCTGCCGGGCTCCGCCCGCTTAGCGCCGCCAGTCAGAACTTCCGCACCGACGCTACGGCGCGCCACCGGCCCCGTCCAGCCCACTCACCCGCCGACCCGCCCATCCCCCTCACGCCGCTCACGCCGAAACATGTGCCCGCTCGGCTCCGCGGGGGGCGGGCAGTTCCAGCGGGGCCGGGTCGCACTGCATCGCCCGGGGCAGCCGCAGCGCCATCGCCGCGCCGAGCAGCAGCAGCCCCGCGCTCACCAGCAGCGTCACATGCAGGCCGTGCACGAAGGAGTCCTCGGCCGCCCGGCGCAGGGCGGCTCCGGCCGGTCCGCCGAGCCGCCCGGCCACCTCGTACGCCTCCCCGAGCGAATGCCCGGCCGCCGCGGAGGCCGGTGCCGGCACCCCGGGCACGGACGTGAGGCCGGGCGCGTACGCCGCGTTCATCACGCTGCCGAGCAGCGCGATACCGATCCCGGCCCCCAGCTGGTAGGAGGTCTCCCCGATCGCCGCGGCCCCGCCCGCCTGCCGGGCCGGCGCCTCGCTGAGCATCGACTCGTACGCCCCGAAGAGGGTGGTCTCCAGACCGAAGCCCAGTAGGACGAAGCCGGCCAGCAGCAGCCCGGTGTTGTCGTGGCCGCCCATCGCGGTCAGCGTGAGCACGGCCACCGCGGTCAGACAGAAGCCGAAGCACACCATCCGCCGGGGCCCGAAGCGGCGCAGCATCCGCGCCCCGGCCAGCCCCGCGGCCATCGCGGCGATGGTCAGCGGCAGCAGCCGCAGTCCGGTCTGAAGCGGCGACAGCCCCAGCACCAGTTGCAGATACTGCGCGGCGATCAGCTCAAGACCCACCAGCGCGAGCATGGCCAGCACGATGCAGCCCACCGCGGTGCTGAACGCCGGCCGCGCGAACATCCGCAGGTCCACCAGCGGACACGGGCGCCGCCGCTGCCGGCGCACGAACGACACCAGCAGCAACAGGCCCGCGAACAGCGGCACCAGCGTGTAAGGGCTCGCCACCGGCTCCCCGCCGCCGAGCCGCTTCACGCCGAGCACAAGACCGAACAGTCCGGCCGCCGCCGTCAGCGCGCCGGTCACGTCCCAGGGCCCGTTGTGCTCACCCTTCGACTCGGGCAGCAGCAGCCGCCCGACCGGCAGGCTGACCAGCATCAGCGGGATGTTGACGAGGAACACCGAACCCCACCAGAAGTGCTCCAGGAGGAAGCCGCCGAGGAGCGGGCCGACCGCGGCGCCCACCGCGGCCACCGCGCTCCAGACGCCGATGGCCAGCGCGCGCTCGCGCCGGTCGGGGAAGACCTGGCGGAGGATCGACAGCGTCGCGGGCATGATCATGGCGCCGCCGACGCCGAGCAGCGCCCGCGCGAGGATCAGCACCTCGGCGCTGGACGCGGCGGCGGCCAGTGCGGAGGCGACGCCGAACAGGGCGTAGCCGAGCAGCAGGATCCGTCTGCGGCCCACCCGGTCGCCGAGCGTGCCGAACAGGATCAGCAGCGAGGCGCAGACGAGCGGATAGACGTCGACGATCCAGAGCAGTTCTATGGCGCCGGGCTTGAGGTCCTCGGTGACGGCGGGCACCGCGACGTGCAGCACGGTCGCGTCGAGGGCGACGAGCAGCAGGCTGACGCAGAGGACGACGAGGACGACCCAGCGGTTGGCACCGGCCCCGGCCGCCCGACGGCGCAGCCCAGCGGCGGCCGTGGTCGTCCCGGACATGTACGTACCTCCAAGAAGTTCCCTCGCGTACGGCGGACATCGGCGGGGTGGGGACGCCCCGTCGTACGGCCGGAGAGGAGCGGGGTCTCCGAGCGGCGCGCGATACGAACGCGAGTGACACGTCAGCGTACGCGTTTTCGCCGGGCTGGTACGTGGCGGACCTCTCACAGTCCGCGTCAACCCGTGTGGCGTACACCACTCTCCAAACCCTTGACCGCCTACCGGCCGGTCCGGTGGTCCCACGGCCGGTCGATAATCGAGCCCGTGACCGATCTGGAGACGCGCGTGACACCCGCTCGCGCCGCACCGCAGCGCCGGGCGGCCCCGGCGCTGCTCGGGTATGCCGCCGTCCGCGCCCTCGGCCTGGTCGTGCTCGCGGCGTGGAGCGCGGCGCGCGGCAAGGACGCCCACACGCTGCTGACCGCCCGCTGGGACGCACTGTGGTACACGCGGGTCGCCGAGCTGGGATACGGCTACGAGGTGCCGCTGCCGAACGGCGACGTCCACTCCAATCTCGCCTTCTTTCCGCTGCTGCCCTGGCTGGAGCGGCTGCTGCACGCGCTCCTGCCGCTGTCGTACGCGGACGCGGGTCTTGTCGTCGCCCTGCTCGCCTCGCTCGCCGCGGCCTGGGGGATCTTCGCGGTGGCCGACCATGTGTACGGCCGCCGGGCGGGGATCTGCGCCGTCCTGCTGTGGGCCGTGCTGCCCGTCGGGATCGTGCAGTCGATGGCGTACAGCGAGTCGTTGTTCACGGCGCTCGCCGCCTGGTCGCTGTACGCGGTGCTCACGGGGCGCTGGGTGAGCGCCGGGGCGCTCGCCGCGCTGGCCGGGCTGACCCGGCCGGTGGGGCTCGCCGTGGTCGCGGCGGTGTGGGTGGCGGGCCTTGCGCCGTTCGTGCGAGGTCGGCGCACCGCGACGTCGGACGGCGCGCGCGATGACGGATGCGCCCCTGATGCCGTAAGCGCCGCCCACGCCCGGCGCGTTCGGACCGAAACGGGCGCCCGCGGCGCAACACGCGCCCCTTGGGTCACTCAGGGCGCAGCTGTGTGGCGGCGCGCCCTCGGCCTGCTGATCGCTCCTCTCGGGGCGGCCGGTTATGTCCTGTGGGTGGGCCATCGCACCGGCAAGGGCCCCCTCGGGTACCTCGATGTGCAGGCGGGGTGGCGCAACGGCTTCGACGGCGGATACGCCTTCGCCCGTTTCACAGCCGACAAGTTCACGTCAATTCCATCCGCTCCCGCCGGGCTTGCGCTGATCATCGCCGTCGTCCTGCTGATCTGGCTGTATGCGGCCGGGATACGGCAGGGCCAGCCGCTCGCGCTGCTGGTGTACACCGGCGTCGTCACCGCGCTCGCCCTGTGCGCATCAAGCTACTTCGGCTCCAAGCCGCGTCTGCTGCTGCCCGCCTTCCCGCTGCTGCTGCCGCTCGCCCGGTCCCTGGCCCGGCTGCCCACGTCACGGTCGGTGCAGGTCACGGCCGGTGTCGCGGTGGTATCGGCGCTCTACGGAGCGTTCTGGCTGAACGGTTCCGGTCCGCCGTGAGCACACCGGCCGCCGGGTGAGCGGCAGGAGAATTCGGTCCGATGCCCCGGTGAACGAATTCATAAGCGCCGTAAAACGAACACCCGGCATGATCAAAGGAATTGCACCCGGCATCGACCGCGGATTGTGGAATCTTCTGGAATTGGCCACCAGTTGAGAGGTTTCCCACATCACATCGTCATCACAAAGCCGCTGATTCGTCCGGGCACCCAGCTCACTCGCTGTAACGTCCATTGGGTGCGTACCGAACGAAACCTCACCCGTCTGGACCGGGTGTTCGCCAGGCTGGACCGTGAGCCGGAACGACCGGCCCACATCGATGTGCCGAGGATGAGCCGGCACCGGGTCGTTCTGTTCTCCGCGACCCTGGCTTTCTACCTGGCGATCGTCTGGGCCGTGGTGACCACCTCGTGGTTGGTTCGGCTCGACTGGCAGGTCATGTTCTTCCGGCCCTACCAACAATGGCCGGAGATCCACGCCTTCCTCGACTACTACGTGGTGCTCGGCCAGCGCGGCCCCACCGCGGTGATGGTCTCGGCCTGGCTTGGCTGGCGCTCCTGGCGGCAGCACACGCTCCGTCCGCTGCTGACCCTCGGTGCCTCACTGCTGCTGCTGAACATCACGGTCGGCGCCGCGAAGATCGGCATGGGCCGGCTCGGACCGCACTACGCCACCGTGATCGGCTCGAACGAAATGGGCCTCGGCGGCGATATATTCCCCAGCGGCCACACCGCCAACGCGGTGGTCACCTGGGGAATCCTGGCGTATCTGGCCTCCACCCCGAGGGCGCGCCGCTGGCTGTCCGCGCTGTCGGCGGTGACCTCGCTCGGCGTCGGCCTCACCACCGTCTACCTCGGTACGCACTGGCTGAGCGACGTGTTGCTGGGCTGGGCCGCGGGACTGCTGATCCTGCTGGCGCTGCCGTGGGTCGAGCCGCTGATCGCCAAGGCCGAGACGGCCCTGTTCGACCTGCGCGACCGCTGGCGCGCCGGCCCTACCACCCCCGCACCCGCCGTCCCGGTCACGCCCGTGGTGCTCAAGCCGCGCACCACGCCCGCCGACGAGGTGCCCGCGGCCCGCGAGCCGGTCGCCTCGGTCCGCACGCCCCGGGCACCGATCCACCTGGCCCCGGGCCCGCACACCACGCGCGCCGAGCGCACCCCGGTCACCCCGGTGGGCAGCCGCCGCCCGCCGCACGCGGACCGCGTCCCGCGCGGCGGCGCCCAGGCGGCCCGCCCCATGACCGGGGGCTGACGGCACCACGGCGGCGGGTCCGGTACGCACCAACCACCCGCCGCCGCACCGTCTCAGCCCTTCCAGGCGCGCGCCACCCTGCCGTCCCGCACCTCGAAGTTCAGCCGCCCCACGCGGTACTCCATGGTGATGATCGCGCCGGGCGGCAGCGAGCGCACGGTCGACCATCCGCGTTCGCGTGCCCGCCGCTCGGCGGCCGTCGCGTCCAGGCCGACGTACCCTTCCGGACTGTCCTTGGGCTCCGCTGGCGGAGTGGGAATCGGTGCCATAACGCCACGCTAGGCGCTGTCCGGCCACCGGGGAAGCGGAACGGCTGCGGGCACCCGTACATACCTCTCCGGTCACGCTTCTGTCACAGGATCACGACATACGTTTCGGTCGAACTCCGTCACACGAACGGGCGGTTCCCCACGTCTTACCGACGCATTCGAACGGAATTACCGCGTGCGGCGGGGCCCCCTCGAAATACACCGAGGAAAGTGCCGGAGTGCTGCTCGTGGACGGCCACGGGGCTGCTTTCCCGGTCCAATCCGGGTGGCCCGCGGGAACTGACGACACATAGGAATTTCACCGCGCCGCCACAGACCCCCCGTAGGACCACCGCCCACCCCTCCGGGGGGCGGGCGGCACGGCCACGCGACCCCGGCGCGCGGAGCGAAGGGGCGAGCGATGGGTACCGGGACCGCGGCACCGCCGGTGCGCCCCGGGCCGGACCGGCGGCCTGGCTTGGCGGCCGTGGACTGGCTCACCACCACCGATCACAAGAGTCCGACCTGCGCCATCCCGACCGCACGGCCCTGGATGCCGACCGTCCCGCGTCGGCCCCCGAAAACACCTGAGCGGCCCCGGCGCCGAGCGCGGGCGCCCCGGCCGGTGGTGAACCGGACGGGGCGTCGCCGTCGCGCGGGCGGGTGCGGCTCAGAGCGCGAGGCGCTGGCCGGGCACGATCAGGTCGGGGTCCGCACCGATGACGGACCTGTTAGCGGCATAGATCCGCTGCCAGCCGGTTCCGCGCAGCGCAGCGATACCGCTGAGCGTGTCACCCTCGCGCACGGTGTAGTCACCACCGGCCACGGACCGGGCGGCGGCGTCCTGTTGCCGTGGCTGCTCGGGCCGGGTGGACTGCGCCGAGGCGCTCTGCCGACTCGTGCGGGCCGTCGCGCCTGGGGCCGGGCGGCTCGTGGTTCCGGCTCCGGCGGAGTACGCCGCGGGCGCGGCGCCGAACGCGCCGGCGCGGGCCGAACAGACCGGCCAGGCGCCCCAGCCCTGGGCGCCCTGGACCTTGCCGGCGACCGCGATCTGCTGGGTCCGGCTGGCCCCGTCGGCGGTCGGGGCGTACGCCGTGCCGCCGTAGGCGCGCCAGGTGCCGGCGGAGAACTGGAGCCCGCCGTAGTAGCCGTTGCCGGTGTTGATGTGCCAGTTGCCGCCGCTCTCGCACTGGGCGATGCGGTCCCACACTCCGCCGTCCGCCGCCGCGGCGTTGCCGGCCGCGGCCAGCACCCCGAGCGGGGCCAGCAGCGCCGCCCCGGCGAGGACCGCCGTCATCCGCGCCCGGCGGGCGCTGCCGCCCCGGGCGCCGTCCGCACGGACGTGGTCGCGAGTGGTATCGGCACATTCGGACATGTAATTCCCTCTCCGCAGACCCGGGGTCCCCCAAGCCGGGGCGCGGCCCCCGCGCAGGGACGCGGGGGCGCAGCGCTCCGGCCCGTCCGCCCGCGCCGGTGCCGCGGTGGTGCCGGACCGGCGCGGCGGCGGACGTACCCGAGTGGTGCTCGTTGCACACGGCGCAGGAATCTAGGCAGTCGCGCGGGCCGATTTCAACCAACTCCTCGTCATTCCAGGCCAGTTGGCCGTTACCCCGGGTATCGGCGATTTTCGGACACCCATTTCGTTCGCGGATTTCAGGATTTGTCGACCAGTCGCCCTGTCGACCTGTGACCCAGTTCACCACCCCAAGTGCCCCTGGCCCGCGCGGAGTTGACACGGCGTACACGAGCCGACACCAGGGGTTACGCGATGCGCCGGCCGGTGTGATTCCGTTCTCCCCGGAGCGTGACTCCCGCCACAGGTCGCCCGTTGTCTTCTTCATGAGCCCGGAACCCCGGGGCTCACGGGCCGGGAGCCACCCGGTCGCACCGCACCGCATCCCGAGGGAGCCACCGTGCCGCGCATGCTCGACGTCAGCGACGCCGTACGCGCCGAGATCGGCGACGAAGAAGCCGATCGGCTGCTCGCCGGAGAGAACGCCCCGGGCAGTTACGACTGCACCTCCTGCCGCACCCCGGGCGACTCCGAGCAGGAGCGCACCAGCACCGTCCTGTTCATCGGGGAGGAGACCGCCGTCCTCGCCTTCGCCCACGCCAGCTGCCTGCCCTCGCAGGTCGTCCAGGTCACCGAGGAGCAGTTGCGCGGGGCGGTCCGCTCCATCAGCGGCGACGCCGCCTCCGGTGGCGGCCCGGTGCAGGCGGTGCCCGAGCAGGCGGTGCTCGGGGTGACCAGCGGGCTGGTCCTGATCGCCGGGGAACTGCACCCCGCGCTCGTCGTGGAGCCGACCGCGCCGATCGTGCGCCCCGGCACGACCGGGACCGGGGACGACTTCCTGCCGCTGCTCATCGAGCAGGGGTTCATGCCGCTCACCGTGCTGAACGCGGTGCCGCCGGTGCTGCACGGCTGGTCCGTGCTGCTCGCGGTGGGTCAGCTGCACGCCGTGCTGCAGCCGGGCGGCAACGGCGGTCAGCCGGTCGCCTGGTGGCAGGCGCACCAGCCGCTCCAGGTGACCGACAGCTGGCGGGCCGCCGCCAACAAGCACCAGCAAGTGCTGATGTTCGCGGCACCCGTGGGTTCCATCGGGCGCCAGCCCCGCGAGGACCTGCTGCGGGACGCGCTGGACAAGGCCGCCGCGAACGGGAAGCTGGTCGCGGCCACGCTG
Source organism: Streptomyces sp. NPDC004629 (assembly GCF_042873595.1). Lineage (NCBI taxonomy): Bacteria > Bacillati > Actinomycetota > Actinomycetes > Kitasatosporales > Streptomycetaceae > Streptomyces > Streptomyces sp. NPDC004629. Next base: position 324,613 of record NZ_JBIALO010000005.1, read on the forward strand.
CCGCTGGCCGGTACCTGACGGTTCCGCGCGTCCCCGAGGCGCGCGGGCTCCCCCAGCGGTCCTGAAAGGGACCGCGGGTGGTGCGCGGCTCGTGGCGCAGTTCCGCGCGCCCCAATGCCGCCCGCCCGGGGCCGCATCCCGAGCGGCCCCGGGTCGTTTGGAGATACGTGCACGCATATGACGTTCCTCCCCGCCGCTCCTCCTTCTCCCCCGTGCCGTCGGCCAGAGCAAGTCAGGACTCCTCCGGCAGCCACTCGGCCACGCCCATCTACGACTCGGTGTACACGGAGTGGCTCAAGAGCTTCCGGGCGCTGCCGGGTGACCGCAGCGGCGAGGAGGAGCTGAAGTTCACCGCCTTCGGCGCCCCGCACACCACCGGCGCGCACGGGCCGGGCACCTACGACACGGGGGCGTACGGCTCGCACGCGTACACCGCCTACAGCGCCGGGGCCTACAGCGCCCGCCACGGCACCGGGCAGCAGCAGGTGCAGTGGCAGCGGGTCGGGTCGCTGGGGCGGCACGAGAACGGGATGCATCATGTGCCGGCCGCGCTGCCGCCGGGGCCGCGCCGGGGAACATGACCGCGGAAGCAGTCGGAGGGGCCGCCCCATGGGGCGGCCCCTCCGACTGCTTCCGGGTCACTTCTTCTTCGCGCCGCGCTTCTCGCGCACCCGCACCGAGATATGGATCGGCGTCCCCTCGAAGCCGAACTCCTCGCGCAGCCGGCGCTCGATGAAGCGCCGGTAGCCCGCCTCGATGAAGCCGGACGCGAACAGGACGAACCGCGGGGGCCTGGTGCCTGCCTGGGTGCCGAACAGGATGCGCGGCTGCTTGCCGCCCCGGACCGGGTGCGGGTGGGCCGCGACCAGTTCACCGAGGAACGCGTTGAGGCGGCCGGTCGGCACGCGCGTCTCCCAGCCGGCGAGGGCCGTCTCGATCGCCGGAACCAGCTTCTCCATGTGCCGGCCGGTGCGCGCCGAGACATTGACCCGGGGCGCCCAGGCGACCTGGCCCAGCTCGGTCTCGATCTCCCGCTCCAGGTAGTAGCGGCGCTCCTCGTCGAGGGTGTCCCACTTGTTGTACGCGATCACCATCGCGCGGCCCGCCTCGACGGCCATCGTGACGATGCGCTGGTCCTGCACGGAGATGCTGTCGGTGGCGTCGATCAGGACGACGGCGACCTCCGCCTTCTCCACCGCGGCCGCGGTGCGCAGCGAGGCGTAGTAGTCGGCGCCCTGCTGGAGATGGACGCGCTTGCGGATGCCGGCCGTGTCGACGAACTTCCACGTCCGGCCGCCCAGTTCGATCAGCTCGTCGACCGGGTCACGGGTGGTGCCCGCGAGTTCGTCGACGACGACGCGCTCCTCGCCGGCCACCTTGTTCAGCAGTGACGACTTGCCGACATTGGGGCGGCCGATCAACGCGATGCGGCGGGGGCCGCCGATCGCCGTGCCGAAGGACTGCTCGGGCGCGTCCGGCAGCACCTCAAGGACGGCGTCCAGCATGTCGCCGGTGCCGCGGCCGTGCAGGGCGGAGACGGGGTGCGGCTCGCCGAGACCGAGCGACCACAGGTAGGCGGCGTCCGCCTCGCCGCTCGGACCGTCGACCTTGTTGGCGCACAGCACGACCGGCTTGCCGGCCTTGCGCAGCAGCCGTACCACCGCCTCGTCGGTGTCGGTGGCGCCGACCTTGGCGTCGACGACGAAGACGACCGCGTCGGCCGCCTCGATCGCGTACTCGGCCTGCGCGGCGACCGAGGCGTCGATGCCGAGGACGTCCTGCTCCCAGCCGCCGGTGTCGACGACCTTGAAGCGGCGGCCGGCCCATTCGGCCTCGTAGGTGACCCGGTCGCGGGTGACGCCGGGCTTGTCCTCGACGACCGCCTCACGACGGCCGATGATCCGGTTCACCAGGGTCGACTTGCCGACATTGGGGCGGCCGACGACGGCGAGCACGGGCAGCGGGCCGTGGCCCGCCGCCTCGATGGCGCCCTCGACGTCCTCGACGTCGAAGCCCTCCACGGCGGCGAGCTCCATGAACTGCGCGTACTCGGCGTCGCCGAGCGCCCCGTGCTCGTACTCGTGCTCGGCCGAGCCGTCGGGCTGGATCTGCTCGTTCATGAAGTCCGTACCTCGTTCATCGTGGTGATCGGTGGAACCCCGCGCTCACGGAGATCCACTACTCAAGGGGCCGCCCGGCGCCCGGTGAGGCGCCTGGCGTTCTCCAGGTGCGCGGTGAGCTGCTTCTGGATGTGCTCGGTGGCCTCGTCGAGGGCCTTGCGGGTGCGCCGCCCGCTTCTGTCGCCCACCTGAAAAGCATCGCCGAAGACGACGTCGACGCGGGAGCGCACCGGGGGCAGCGCCGCTATCAGCCGTCCTCGGCGGTCGGTGCTCCCCAGGACGGCGACCGGCACGATCGGTGCCCCGCTACGGACGGCGAAGTAGGCGAGCCCGGCGCGCAGCGCGGCGAAGTCGCCCTCGCCCCGGGTGCCCTCCGGGAAGATGCCCAGGACCCCGCCGTCCGCCAGCACGCCGAGCGCCTGGGTGATCGCCGTACGGTCGGCGGCGGCACGGTCCACCTTGAGCTGGCCGATGCCGGTCAGGAAGGCGCCGAGCGGGCCGATGAACGCCTCTTTCTTGATCAGGAAGTGCGTCGGCCGGGGCGCCACGCCCATGACCATCGGCCCGTCGACGTTGTGGGAGTGGTTGACGGCGAGGATCGCCGGACCGCTCGCGGGCACCTTCCAGGCGCCCAGCACCCGCGGTCGCCACAGCCCGTACATGATCCCGACGCCGATGCGCCGGCCGACCTCGGCGCCCCGGGCGGAGGGCGCACCGCTCGTGGGAGCTGCGGTCACTTCCCGGCCCGTTTCTCCTCGACGAGGGTGACGACACACTCGATGACCTGCGGCAGCGTGAGTTCCGTGGTGTCCACCTCGACCGCGTCGGCCGCCTTGGCGAGCGGCGAGGTCGGGCGGCTGGAGTCGGCCGCGTCCCGCTTGAGCAGCGCCTCGCGGGTCGAGTGCACGTCGACGCCCTTCAGCTCGCCGCTGCGCCGGGCGGCCCGCGCCGCCGGGGAGGCGGTCAGGAACACCTTCAGGTCGGCGTCTGGCAGCACGGTCGTGCCGATGTCGCGGCCCTCGACCACGATGCCGCGCGCCGCCGAACCGGCCAGCGAGCGCTGCAGCTCGGTGATCCGGGCGCGCACGTCGGGCACCGCGCTGACGGCGCTGACCTTGGCGGTGACCTCCTGGGTGCGGATCGGCCCGGACACGTCCACGCCGTCCACGGTGATCGTGGGATGGGCGGGGTCGGTGCCGGAGACGATCTCCGGCTTGCCGGCCACGGCGGCGATCGCCGAGGGGTCCTCCAGGTCGATGCCGTTGCTCACCATCCACCAGGTGATCGCCCGGTACTGGGCCCCGGTGTCCAGGTAGCTCAGTCCGAGCTGGGCGGCCACGGCCTTCGAGGTGCTCGACTTGCCCGTGCCGGAGGGGCCGTCGATCGCGACGACTACGGGCGGAGCGCTTTCCACGGTGAGGACGCCTTCCTGGTCCGGGGTGCGGGACGGGGCGTGAGACCGCCCCGGACAAGGTTACTGGGTGTTTGTCACTCGTCCGGCCGCCTACTGCCGGATCGACCAGCCCCGCTCCCGCAGGGCGGCCGTCAGCACGGGCGCCGCCTTCGGCTCCACCATCAGCTGCACCAGACCCGCCTGCTGACCGGTCGCGTGCTCGATCCGTACGTCCTCGATGTTGACGCCCGCCCGGCCCGCGTCAGCGAAGATGCGGGCCAGCTGGCCCGGCTGGTCGTCGATGAGCACGGCGACCGTCTCGTACACGCGCGGGGCGCTGCCGTGCTTGCCGGGCACCCGGATCTGTCCGGCGTTGCCGCGCCGCAGCACGTCCTCGACGCCCGCGGTGCCCTCGCGCCGCTTGGTCTCGTCCGAGGACTCCAGGGCGCGCAGGGCCCGCACGGTCTCGTCGAGGTCGGCGGAGACGTCGGCGAGCAGGTCGGCGACCGGCCCCGGGTTCGCGGACAGGATGTCGATCCACATCCCGGGCTCGGAGGCGGCGATCCGGGTCACGTCCCGGATGCCCTGTCCGCACAGCCGTACGGCGGCCTCCTCGGCGTGCTCCAGGCGGGCGGCCACCATGCTGGAGACCAGGTGGGGCATGTGGGAGACCAGCGCGACGGCCCGGTCGTGGGCGTCGGCGTCCATGACGACCGGCACCGCCCGGCAGTGCGAGACCAGTTCCAGGGCGAGGTTCAGCACCTCGGTGTCGGTGTCCCGGGTGGGGGTCAGCACCCAGGGGCGGCCCTCGAACAGGTCGCCCGTCGCCGCCAGCGGGCCGGACTTCTCACGGCCCGACATGGGGTGGGTGCCGATGTACCGGGACAGGGCGGCCCCGTCGAGGCCGAGGGCCTCCAGTTCGCGGCGCGGGCCGCCCTTGACGCTGGCCACGTCGAGGTAGCCGCGGGCGACGCCGCGGCGCATGGCGTCCGCGAGCACGGCGGCCACATGGGCCGGCGGGGCGGCGACGATCGCCAGGTCGACGGGGCCGTCGGGGGCCTCGTCGGTGCCGGCGCCGAGCGCGGCGGCCGTGCGTGCCTGCCCGGCGTCGTGATCGACGAGGTGGACGACGACGCCCCGCTGGGACAGGGCGAGCGCGGCGGAGGTGCCGATGAGCCCGGTGCCGATGACGAGTGCGGTCCTCACTGGGCGATGTCCTTGCGCAGGGCGGCGGCGGCACCGAGGTAGACATGGGCGAGGTCGGCGCGGGGCCGCTCGGACTCGATGTGCGCGAGGACCCGGACCACCCGGGGCATGGCGCCCTCGACGTCCAGCTCCTGGGCGCAGATCAGCGGTACGTCCACGATGCCGAGCTTGCGGGCGGCGGCGGCCGGGAAGTCGCTGTGCAGGTCGGGCGTGGCCGTGAACCAGATGCTGATCAGGTCGTCGGCGGTCAGCCCGTTCCGCGACAGGAGGGCGGTGAGCAGGGCCCCGACCCGCTCGTCCATGTGGCCGGCCTCGTCCCGCTCCAGCTGGACGGCCCCCCGGACCGCTCGTACCGCCACGGCGCTGCTCCTTGCTGCGATGAGTCGCGTATCGGCTCTTGGGCCGTCCAGCCTAGTCAGCCGCCGTCCGCCGGGTGCTCGCCGCCCGCCCGCTGAGACGGGCTATCCCGCCTGCCCCGTCGGCGGGCGGCTCCGGGGGCGGGGCGGACGGCGCGGACGGCCCCGATCTGGCGAGCACGTCGAGCAGGCCGCACAGCGGATGGGCTCCGCCGCCGTTCTGGGCCTGGCCGACGGCGGACAGCAGGGCGCCGAGGACCCGGCCGGTGGAGGCGTCGCCGCCGTCCTGGCCGAGGAGTCCGCCGAGCAGGCTGCCGGGATCGTGCGCGGCCATGATCACACCTTTCGTCGATGGCCGGGCGCCGGTGCGTGCCCGACCTCCAGACCGCCAATGTCACGTGGATCGGTCATGCGCGCTACTCGGGGTGACGTGCCGGGTGCCCGCCGTTACGAGTTGGGCTATCAGGTGAATGAAATGCGTCTTTTACCGTCCTCCATCCTGAATTGCGTCTTCAGGGGTGCCTTCGGTGCCAAGATGCTGCTGCTCCGCTCGGAGCGAGTCCCCCACGGCCCGGCCGCTGCCCTGGCCCTCCCGCACATTCGGAGTGACGACATGACGCACGGAGCGACGACATGACCCACGACTCGACGCGGCGCACGGTGCTGGCGACGGGCACGGCGGCGATCGCCGCGACCGCGGTCGGCTGCGGCGGCGGGGGCGGATCGTCCTCGGCCACGACCCCCGCCACGACCGCCACGCCCCCCACCACGGCCGCCACCACCGGTACCGGCGGCCCCACGGGCACTCCCACGCCCGCAGGCACCCCGGGACAGGAGCTGGCGCGCACGAGCGACATCCCGGTCGGCGGCGGCAAGGTCTTCGCCCGGCAGAAGATCGTGGTCACCCAGCCGACGCGGAACGACTTCAAGGCCTTCTCGGCGATCTGCACCCACCAGGGCTGCACGGTCGGCAAGGTGGCCGACGGCACCATCGACTGCCCCTGCCACGGCAGCAGGTTCCACATCGCCGACGGCTCGGTGGCCCACGGCCCGGCGATCCGGCCGCTGCCCGCCGAAAGCATCACGGTGAAGGGAAATTCGATCCACCTGGCCTGACCGGACGCGTACCCTCCCGGCCATGCAGCCCCTGGATCTGGTACGCGACCACACGATCTACGCCTGTGTGATGGGTTCCCGTGCCTTCGGCCTCGCGACCGACGCCAGTGACACCGACCGGCGCGGTGTGTTCCTGGCGCCCACTCCCCTGTTCTGGCGGTTCACCAAGCCGCCGACGCATGTGGCGGGGCCCGAGCCGGAGCAGTTCAGCTGGGAGCTGGAGCGCTTCTGCGAGCTGGCGCTGCGCGCGAACCCGAACATCCTGGAGTGTCTGCACTCGCCGCTGGTCGAGCACCTGGACGACACGGGTCGCGAACTGCTGGCATTGCGTGGGGCGTTCCTCTCCCGCCGGGTGTACGACAGCTTCACGCGGTACGCCCTCGGCCAGCGCAGGAAGCTCGAAGCCGACCTGCGCGGGCGCGGTGCACCACGCTGGAAGCACGCGATGCATCTGCTGCGGCTGCTCATGACCGCCCGCGATCTGCTGCGCACGGGTGTGCTGACGGTGGAGGTGGGCGACGGGCGGGAGTCCCTGCTGGCGGTGCGGCGCGGCGAGGTCCCGTGGCCGGAGGTGGAGGCCCGGATGAACCGCCTGGCCGCGGAGGCCGAGCGGGCCGTGCTCGGCACCCCGCTGCCGGCCGAGCCGGACCGCCGCCCGGTGGCGGACTTCCTGTTCCGGGTCCGCCGCGCCTCAGCCCTGCGCGCCGACGCCGTCGAGCCGGACGCGCACCACGAAGTCGTGCAGGGCGTCGTACGCGGTGGGGGCGTCGGGCAGGGCTGAGGCGGTCTGCGCCTCGTCGAGCACGGCGTGCAGCCGCTCCACGTCGGCCGCCACGCGCGCGTCGTCGACATCGGCCACGCCGTGCTCGCGTTGCGCCTTCGCGGCGATCAGGTCGGACAGATAGGCGGGCGCCGCACCGTCCGACTCCCCGACGAGCGTGGGCAGATGGGCCTGCACCGCACCGCTGCGCATCAGGTGGATGCCGGTGAGCAGCACGCGGAAGGTGTACAGCAGCGGCTTGAGTTCGCCGGTCTTCTCGAACAGCCGCCACTGGGTCACCGCGAACCCCCGGTAGTGGTAGGCGTGGTGACGGGTCAGGACGCCGGGGGCGAGCGCGGCCAGCTCCCGGTGCGTGTCACCGGTGTGCACGACGAGCGGCGAGAGCAACTGCTCCAGCACATAGCCGTTGCGGCGCAGCATCAGCCGGACGAACTTGCGCAGGTCGTGGGTGACGAGGTCCAGCTCGACGCCCTGCCGGTCCCAGGTCCTCGACCGGGTCTCCGCGGGGTCGTGCAGCCCCACCAGGGCGGCGGCCGGCAGCAGATGCACCCCTCGCAGGTCCAGGTCGGAGTCCTCGGAGGGGAAGCCGTAGAGGTGCGCGCCGGAGACCGTGGCGAACAGCAGGGGGTCGGGCTGTTCGTCGACCACGGAGGTCAGGTCCATGCCGAGGGTGTCGATCATGGGCTAATCGTCCCAGAGCGCTCCGAGGGTGAACAGGGCGTCTCGGTACTCGATGCGGTCCGTCCAGTCGGCCGGCCAGGCGTCCGCGCCCAGCCGGGCACCCGCGAAGGCGCCGGTGAGGCAGGCGATGGAGTCGGAGTCGCCGCTGGAGCAGGCTGCGCGGCGCAGGGCGGTGACCGGTTCCTCGGGGAAGAGCAGGAAGCACAGCAGGCCGGTCGCCAGTGCCTCCTCGGCGATCCAGCCCGCCCCGGTGGCCAGGCACGGGTCGGTCTCCGGCGCGGGCGTGCGCAGGGCGTCCGCGAGGCGGTCCAGGACCGCGAGGCACTCGTCCCAGCCGCGCGCGACGAAGTGCTCGGGCGTGGGGTCCTGCGCGCGGGTCCACAGGTCGCCGAGCCAGGCGTGGTGGTAGCTGGTGCGGTTGTCGTGGGCGTACGCGCGCAGTTCGCCGACCAATCCGGCGGGCTCGGCGCCCTGGGCGAGCAGCCGTACGGCGCGGGCGGTGAGATCGGAGGCGGCCAGCGCCGTGGGGTGCCCGTGAGTGAGCGCGGACTGCAACTGGGCGGCGCCCGCCCGCTGTTCGTCGCTCAGCGCGGGGGCGAGCCCGACGGGCGCCACCCGCATGTTGGCGCCGCAGCCCTTGGAGCCGATCTGGGCGGCCTCCTGCCAGGCGCGCCCCTCGTCCTCCAGCAGGCTGCACGCGGTCAGACAGGTGCGGCCCGGGGCCCGGTTGTTCTCCGGTGACCGGTACCACTCGACGAACTCCTCCCGCAGCGGCCGCTCCAGGCGCTTCGGCCCGAGCACCCCGCGGTCCATGGCCGTGCGCAGCCCGCGCCCCAGCGCGATCGTCATCTGCGTGTCGTCGGAGACGAAGGCGCGCCGCGGCAGCTCCATCTCCCGCCAGGGGCCGCACTTGGCGAGGATCGAGGGGACGTCGTCGAACTCGGTGGGGAAGCCGAGCGCGTCCCCGAGGGCGAGGCCCAGCAGGGATCCGGTGGCGGCGCGCCGGGAGACGGTGCCGGTCATGCGGGACGTCCTTCCCTGGACGGTCGGAGCAGGGGCGGGTGCAGGGTGGTGGCGCCGCCCGCGCGGTAGAGGGCGGCCGGCTTGCCGCGCCCGCCGGTGAGCCGGGCGGCTCCGGCGGCCGGTGTGACGAAGCCGGGCGTGGCGAGCACCTTGCGGCGGAAGTTGGGGCGGTCGAGCGTGGCGCCCCAGACCGCCTCGTAGACCTGTTGCAGCTCGCCGAGGGTGAAGACGGCCGGGCAGAAGGCGGTGGCGGCACAGGTGTGTTCGAGCCGGGCGCCGACCCGGTCGCGGGCGTCGGCGAGGATCCGGCCGTGGTCGAAGGCGAGCGGCGGGGCCGCGTCGTACGGCAGCCAGCGGGCCTGGGCGGCGTCGCCGCCGCCGCGGGGTTCGGGCGCGTCGGGCAGCAGCGCGGTGAAGGCGACCGAGACGACCCGCATCCGCGGGTCGCGGCCGGGTTCGCTGTAGGCGCGCAGTTGCTCCAGGTGCAGCCCGGTGACGTCGCCGAGCCCGGTCTCCTCGGCCAGTTCGCGAGCGGCGGCGGTCTCCGCCGACTCATCGGGCAGCAGGAATCCGCCGGGCAGCGCCCAGTAGCCGGCGTACGGCTGCTGCCCGCGCTCGACCAGCAGCACGTGCAGGGCGCCGTCGCGGACGGTGAGGACCGCCAGGTCGACGGTGACGGCGAAGGGTTCGTACGCGTGCCTGTCGTAGCCCCGCACCGGCATCCCCTCCCCTCCCTTTAATGGTCACGACGACTATAAAGAGAGGGGTGGCCGGCGCACAAGCCGTCAGATCCCCGGATGCTCAGGCCCTCAGAGGTCGACTTCCTTCATCAGCATCCCGACCTCGGTGTTCGACAGGCGGCGCAGCCAGCCCGACTTCTGGTCGCCGAGGGTGATGGGTCCGAAGGCGGTGCGCACCAGCTTCTCCACCGGGAAGCCGGCCTCGGCGAGCATGCGGCGCACGATGTGCTTGCGGCCCTCGTGCAGGGTCACCTCGACCAGGTAGTTCTTGCCGGTCTGCTCGACCACCCGGAAGTGGTCCGCGCGCGCGTACCCGTCCTCCAACTGGATGCCGTCCTTGAGCCGCTTGCCCAGGTCGCGCGGGATGGGGCCGACGATCGCGGCGAGGTAGGTCTTCTTCACGCCGTACCTGGGGTGGGTCAGCCGGTGCGCCAGCTCGCCGTGGTTGGTGAGCAGGATGACGCCCTCGGTCTCCGTGTCGAGCCGGCCGACGTGGAAGAGCCTGGTCTCCCGGTTGGTGACGTAGTCGCCGAGGCACTGACGGCCGTCGGGGTCCTCCATGGTGGACACGACACCGGCGGGCTTGTTGAGCGAGAAGAACTGGTACGACTGCGTCGCGACGGTCAGCCCGTCGACCTTGACCTCGTCCTTCTCCGGGTCGACGCGCTTGCCCTGCTCGGTGACGATCTCCCCGTTGACCTCGACGCGGGCCTGGTCGATCAGCTCCTCGCAGGCCCGGCGGGAGCCGTAGCCCGCGCGCGCGAGGACCTTCTGAAGCCGCTCGCCCTCCTGCTCGGCGCCCGGGAAGGTCTTGGGCAGCCTGACGTCTGCCTTGTCCGTGTACCGCTCGCGGTTGCGCTCCTCCGCGCGTGCGTCGTACTCCCGGGAGCGCCCCGGGTCCGTACGCCCGCCGCGCTGCTGGCCCTGCTTGGGCCCGCCCTTGGCGCCACCGCGCGCGGCGCCCCCGCGTCCGGACCGGGGGCCTTCCTTGGTCGCGCCGGGGCCGACGTCGTAGCGGCGCTCCTCGGGGCGGGGCTTGCGGGGACGGCCCTGCCCCTGCCGCTCGTCCCTGTTGTTGCCGGCACCGCGGTGGTTGCCGCGCCCGCCGTTCCTGCCGCTGCCGCTGCTTCGCATCAAAATTCCGTCTTAGTCGTCTGCGTCCTGACCGCCGGGCGCGTCGGGTGCGTCCGGGTCGAACGACGGCACGCCCTCCTGGGTCTCGGCCTCGATCGCCTCCGCCTCGGGGAGGAAGGGCGCGAGTTCCGGGAGCTCGTCCAGGCCGCGCAGGCCCATCCGCTCCAGGAAGTAGTTCGTCGTCCTGTACAGGATCGCACCTGTTTCGGGTTCCGCGCCCGCCTCCTCGACCAGTCCGCGCTGCAGGAGGGTGCGCATCACACCGTCGCAGTTGACCCCGCGTACGGCCGAGACGCGGCTGCGGCTGACGGGCTGGCGGTAGGCGACCACGGCCAGGGTCTCCAGCGCGGCCTGGGTGAGCCGGGCCTGCTGGCCGTCCAGGACGAAGCCCTCGACGGCGGCGGCGTACTCGGGGCGGGTGTAGAAGCGCCAGCCCCCGGCCACGAGCCGCAGTTCGAAGCCGCGGCCCTGCACGGTGTACTCGTCGGCCAGCGCCCGCAGCGCGTCCCCGATCTGCCGCCTGGGCCGTTGCAGGATCTTGGCGAGGTGCTCCTCGGTCGCGGGCTCGTCCACGACCATGAGCACCGCCTCCAGGGCGGGCCTGAGGTCGAGGTCCGCGACGGTGGGCGCGCCCGCCGGGAGCCCGCTGATGTCCTCGCTCACGCCTTCTTCTCCTCCTTGGGCTCCTCGGGCGGCCGGTCGAACTCGTCCGTCACGGTCGGTGTCTCGTCACCGTCGCCGCCGGTCCAGCGCACCATCAGCTCGCCGAGGGCGGTCTCCTGGTCGAGGGCCACGGCCTTCTCGCGGTACAGCTCCAGCAGGGCGAGGAAGCGGGCGACCACGGTCAGGGTGTCCTCGGTGTCCTCGACGAGGGCCCGGAAGCTGGCCTCGCCCAGTTCCCTGAGCCGGGCGACCACGATGCCCGCCTGCTCGCGCACGCTGACGAGCGGCGCGTGGATGTGGTCGACGTACACCTGGGGCTTCGGCTTGGGCTGCATCGCCTTGACGGCGAGCCGGGCGAAGCCCTCGGGGCCGATGCTGATGACGACCTCGGGCAGCAGGTCGGCGTGGTGCGGTTCGAGGCCCACGGTACGGGGGTAACGCCGGGCCTCCTCGTCGAGCCGGCGGTTGAAGATGTCGGCGATCTGTTTGTACGCGCGGTACTGGAGCAGCCGGGCGAACAGCAGGTCGCGGGCCTCCAGCAGGGCGAGGTCCGCCTCGTCCTCGACCTCGGCGGCGGGCAGCAGCCGGGCCGCCTTCAGGTCGAGCAGGGTGGCGGCCACGACCAGGAACTCGGTCGTCTGATCCAGGTCCCAGTCCGGCCCCATCGCCCGGATGTGCGCCATGAACTCGTCGGTGACCTTGGAGAGCGCCACCTCGGTGACGTCGAGCTTGTGCTTCGAGATCAGCTGAAGCAACAGGTCAAAGGGCCCCTCAAAGTTGGCGAGCCGCACGGTGAAGACCCCATCACCGGACTCGTCCCCGCCTTCCCCGACACCAGCCGCAGCAACCTCCGCCCCCAACTCAGACCCGGCAACCTCCGCCTCCGGCTCGGACTCGGCAGCCTCCGCCTCCGGCTCGGACTCGGCAGCCTCCGCCTCCGGTTCGGCGACCTCCGCCCCGGCGGCGACGGCCTCCGGCTCGGGATCCGCGGCCTCCGGTTCGGCGGCATCGACCGCGTCGGCCTGCGGCGGCCCGGCACCCGGCCCCCGCCCCAGCGCACGCCTACGGCCGGCGGATACACCGCGGGCAAAAGACTCATTAGAGGCCATGACCCCCGCAGGCTACCTCCAACGGCTCTGACGACGCGCCCCATAGGGGCGCGGGGCTGTATCGATATGCGGCTCCGCCGCGCGGGCGCGACAAGCCACAACGAACCCGCAGCCGAACCACAACGCATAACGGCCCAAGCCGAGCGCTCAGCGCCCCCGCAACCGACGTACCAGAATGCTCGCGTCCCCCCGGGACTCCAGATCGGCCAGCACCACGGCGACCGCCTCCCGCACGATGCGCCCGCGGTCGACGGCCAGCCCGTGCTCACCCCGCAGGACCAGGCGCGCATGCTCCAGGTCCATCAGTTCCTCCGCGGACACATACACGGTGATCTTCTCGTCGTGCCGCTCGCGCCCACTGGGCCGCCGTGCCGCGGCACGTCCCCGCTTGCGCGGCTGCTGGCCGGCGGCAGAAGCGGCAGAGGCGGAGGCGGCAGAAGAACCTTCCTGCACCCCCTGACGCCGCGCGGAGCGCTCCGCGGCGGAGCGGCTGCGGGACTCGCCGGTGTCGGCGGGCTCCGCCTCCGCCGCCACATGCTCCGCGCCGTCGCCGTCGCCGCCCTGCGCGGGCACGGACTGCGGCGCGTCCTCGGCGGCGGCCGGGTCACTCTCCCCCGCGGGGGCCGGCACCCGGGCCTCGCCGTTGGCCTGGCGCCGGGGAGTGGACGCCTGGAGCGCCATCCCCCCTGTCGTACGGAACAGTTCGTCGGCTCCGGGCAGACTCACTCGGCGTGACACCGGGCGAGCACCTCCCTGGCGAGTTGGCGGTAGGCGGCGGCACCGACGGAGTTGGAGGCGTAGGTGGTGATGGGCTCACCGGCGACCGTGGTCTCCGGGAAGCGGACCGTGCGGCCGATGACCGTGTGGTAGACGTGGTCGTCGAACGCCTCGACGACACGCGCGAGCACCTCACGGCTGTGCACCGTGCGCGAGTCGTACATCGTGGCGAGGATCCCGTCGAGTTCCAGCTCCGGGTTGAGCCGCTCCTGGACCTTCTCGATGGTCTCGGTGAGCAGCGCCACCCCGCGCAGGGCGAAGAACTCGCACTCCAGCGGCACGATGACCTTGTGCGCGGCCGTCAGGGCGTTGACGGTGAGCAGGCCGAGCGAGGGCTGGCAGTCGATCACGATGTAGTCGTAGTCGGGCAGCAGCGGCTTCAGGGCGCGCTGGAGCGTCGACTCGCGGGCGACCTCGGAGACCAGCTGGACCTCGGCGGCGGACAGGTCGATGTTGCTCGGGAGCAGGTCCATGTTGGGGACCGCGGTCTTCAGCAGGACCTCGTCCGCGGACATGCCCCGCTCCATGAGCAGGTTGTAGACGGTGAGGTCGAGCTCCATCGGGTTGACGCCGAGTCCGACCGACAGCGCGCCCTGCGGGTCGAAGTCCACGAGCAGTACGCGCCGGCCGTACTCCGCGAGCGCGGCACCCAGGTTGATGGTCGACGTGGTCTTGCCGACGCCGCCCTTCTGGTTGCACATCGCGATGATCTTCGCGGGTCCGTGGTCGGTCAGCGGGCCCGGGATCGGGAAGTACGGCAGCGGGCGCCCGGTCGGGCCGATGCGCTCGCGACGCTGGCGGGCGGCGTCGGGCGCGAGCGTGGCCGCGTACTCGGGGTCGGGCTCGTACTCGGCGTCAGGGTCGTAGAAATGCCCCTCGGGCAGTTCGTCGTAGTCGGCGAAGTGGTTGTGGGGCGCGCCACTTCCGTCGCCGGCCATGGCGTTCACGTGATGGCCATCCATGCTCGGGTGTGCTGGCTGAGTCACCCCGGGATTCGGGTGACTCTGGTGGGCTGCGAAGGTGCGCACAGCTACGGAGCCGACAGCCTCGAACCCCGCGGGACCCTGGTCCCGTACCGGCATTCCTGGTTGACCACCCCCGGGAGAAAATGTCGACTCATTCACAAGTCGTCTTACCTCCTTGGTGACCAGGGAACTTCTAGACAGGTCAGCGTGGCACCATGCCGACGGTTGGCGACTCTATGGCGTGTCGGCGGTCCGCAGCAACACAATCCGCCGGACCCGGCAGGATGTGTCGGCAATGGAACATCCCTCTGTCAAGGGCGTACGGCCGTCGCACAGCAGGTTTCACCGGTGTACGAATCGGTCGAAGGGTTACGTTCGAGGCGAGTTGACCGAGAGCCGCAAAGTGACCATACACACATCCGGCCGGACCTTGCGGGACAAGGTCCGGCCGGATGCGTGCGATTGACGCGGCAAGTTGACGTATCGCCTTTACGCAATGGTGACTTAGCCGAGCAGGCTCTCCAGCGCCACGTGCTCCAGGCCGTGCGCCTCGGCGACCTCTCGGTAAACCACCTTGCCGTCATGGGTGTTGAGGCCCTTGGCCAGCGCGGGGTCGCGGCGCAGCGCCTCGACCCAGCCGTTGTTCGCGAGGGACACGATGTACGGCAGGGTGGCGTTGGTCAGCGCGTAGGTGGAGGTGTTGGGCACCGCGCCCGGCATGTTGGCGACGCAGTAGAAGACCGAGTCGTGGACCGGGAAGGTCGGCTCGGCGTGTGTGGTGGGGCGGGAGTCCTCGAAGCAGCCGCCCTGGTCGATCGCGATGTCGACAAGGACACTTCCCGCCTTCATCCGGGAGACCAGCTCGTTGGTGACCAGCTTCGGGGCCTTGGCGCCCGGGACGAGGACGGCGCCGATGACGAGGTCGGCCTCCAGGCATGCCTTCTCCAGTTCGAAGGCGTTGGAGACGACGGTCTGGACCTTCGTACCGAAGACCTTGTCGGCCTCCTTGAGCTTGTTGATGTCCTTGTCGAGCAGGGTCACCTGGAAGCCCATGCCGATGGCGATCTGCGCGGCGTTCCAGCCGGAGACGCCGCCACCGATGACGACGGCCTTGGCGGCCAGCACACCCGGCACCCCGCCGGGCAGCACCCCGCGTCCGCCGCTCGCGCGCATCAGGTGGTAGGCGCCGACCTGCGGGGCCAGCCGGCCCGCGACCTCGGACATCGGGGCGAGCAGCGGCAGGGCCCGGTTGGGCAGTTCGACGGTCTCGTACGCGATCGCCGTGGTGCCGGACTCCAGCAGGGCGTCGGTGCACTCCTTGGAGGCGGCCAGGTGCAGGTAGGTGAAGAGGGTCTGGTCCTTGCGGAGCCGGTGGTACTCCTCCACGACCGGCTCCTTGACCTTGAGCAGCAGGTCGGCGGCGGCCCACACCTCGTCGGCCGTCTCCAGGATCTCGGCACCGGCGGCGACGTACTCGTCGTCCGGGATCGAGGAGCCGACGCCGGCGGCACGCTCGACGACGACCTGGTGACCGTGGCGCACCAGCTCATGCACGCCGGCGGGGGTGATGGCCACCCGGAACTCGTTGTTCTTGACCTCGCGGGGGATGCCGACCTTCACGTCGATCACGGTCCTTGGCTCAGAGGGTGTGGGGGCATTGCAAGATATTCCGGGCATGCGCGGGCACACCGGGAGACACCGCAGGAGAAGGTGCGGCAGAGCCAGTTTAATGAAGGTGTTCCGGCTGTCTAGCCTTTCATTGCATCAATCTTCGTCGGGTGTACTGCGGATTTCGCAGGTGTTAGCGCCGTGTTCCGGGTCTGACCCGCTCAAGCGGCCCTCCTGGAGGTCCCGCCCCTCCTCACCCAGCATGCGCTCGGCGGCACTGCGGTGCAGTCGGGCGGCGGCGCTGTCGCCGAGGCGCTCCAGGGTGTCGGCGAGCCGCAGCTGGAGGGCTGCCTGCAGCCGCACGTCCTCGGCGCGGCGCGCCCACTCCACCGCCTCCTGGCAGGTGCGCAGCGACTCCGCGGGCCGTCCGGCGTACTCCTGGACCCGCGCCAGTTCGCTCAACGCCCGTGCCTGCGCTGAGACATCGCCCGTCTTGCGGTAGCCGGCGACGGCCGCGCGCCAGCCCCTGAGCGCCTCGCCGTAGCGGCCCGCGTAGGTGTGGGCGGCGGCGATGCGGCCGTAGAGCCGGGCGGCGTCCGCACGCTCGCCGCGGGCCAGGCGCTGGGCGAGGGCCCGCCCGAACCAGTCGGCGGCCCGGTCGTGGTCCCCCAGTTCCTGGTGCGCACCGCCTACGGATTCCATCGCTCGGCCGGTCGCATACGGGTCGTCGGCCTGCCGTCCGGCGTCCAGCGCGGCCCGGTAACGCGCCAGCGCCTCGGCCGTGCGGCCGGTCCGGGCGTCCAGGTCGCCGAGGTTCAGCAGCGCGGCGGCCCGCTCCCTGGGCAGGTTGCGGCGTTCGGCGACATCGAGGACGAGGCCGTGGATGCCGTAGAGATCGGCGGCGGCCGCCTGGGTGCCGAAGTGCGCCACCATGGCCCTGACCAGCTGGGACATCAGCCGACGGGCCAGTGTGTCCAGTTCCCCGTCGGCGACCGCGAGCCGTGCGGCGGCCAGCAGCGCGGGCCGGCGGATGCGCAGCCAGTCGGCGGCGGCCCGGGGCGTCGGGAAGCGCAGGGTGCGGGGCAGGCCCTGGAGCCTCGCGCGGATCTCGGGGTTGTCCGTCTCGGTGATCGCCCGGCAGGAGTGGAGCAGGCGCACGGTCCGCTCCAGCATCCGGGCCCGGGCCAGTTGCAGCTCGCCTGGCCGGTCCTGGGCGTCGGCGAGGGCGCGCAGCAGGGGGTGGAGGCAGCCGGGGACCTCGTACTGCGGCAGCGGGGAGGCCACCACCCGCAGCAGGCCGAGGCCGACGAAGTCGTCCAGGGTGGTGTGGGCGGCGCCCACCGAGCAGCCGGCCAGGGCGGAGGCGGTGTGCGGGTCGACCAGGCCCGCCGGGGCCAGGCAGAGCAGTCGCAGTATCCGGGCGGCGGGCCCGGGCAGGGTCTCGTGGACGAGCCGGAACACCCGGCCGAGCGGGCCCTGCTCGTCACTCTCCGCGTTCAGGCGCTTGGCCAGGTCGGCGACGGCCGCCTTGGGGCGGGCGGCGAGCCAGCCGCCGGCCAGGGCGAGGGCGGCGGGCTGGGCCTGGCACGCCTCGACCAGGTCTTCGGCGGCGCGCGGGTCGACGGTGATGCGCACCGAGCCGGTGAACCGGGTCAGCAGTTCCAGGGCCGACTTGGTGTCCAGCCCGCCCACGGTGCACGGGCGGACGTCCGCGATACCGGTCAGCGGGCCCTCGGACACGGCGACGACCAGGCAGTCGGGGCTGTCCGGAAGGAGTGCGTCGACCTGCTCGGCGCCGCTCGCGTCGTCCAGCAGGAGCAGCACCCGGCGCCCGGACAGGGCGTCGCGCAGATCGGCGGCCAGATCGTCCTCGGCGGCTCCGGCCGGGGTGGGCAGTCCGAGGGCGGTCAGCAGGTCGCGGGCGGCGTGCTCGACCGGGACGGTGGTGCCGTCGGGCTCGCCGAGCGAGGTGCGCAGCACGCCGTCGGGGTAGCGGTCGGCGACCTGCCGGGCCAGTTCACCGGCGAGGGCGGTGCGGCCCGAGCCGGGCCGGCCCGCGACGAGGAGCACCCGGGCGCGGGGGGCCTTGCGGCCGGCGATGGTGTCGAGCCCCGCGCGCTCGATGTCGGCGCGCAGTTCCTTCAACTCCCTTGTACGGCCCAGGAACTGGCCTTCCACGGTCGGGGGTCCGGACAGCTGCACGCCGCCTGTGTCCACCGCCTGGTCCGTCACGGGCCACACTCCCGTCCCACCGCACGCGCGGCCGGCCGGGACTCCGGCCCGGGCGCCGCGCCTTGTCTTCGGCTCATTCGCGAGGAGCCTAGTTCACGCTCTGCGACGTTCCGGGAGGAGCGCGGCGGGCGGGTCGCTCGATCGGATCAGGCGATCGTCACACCGGGGGTGGGGCGGGCGGGCTCAGCAGGCGAAGGGGCGCGCGGGCCAGGGCGCCTCGGCCGGGCGCAGGGCGTCGAGACCGTCGCCCGCCCGGGCGGCGACCAGCGAAAGGACGCCCACCACGAGGCAGTTGTTGTGCAGTTCCCCGGCCAGCACGCCGCGCACCAGTTCGTCGACGGGCACGCGCGCGTACTCCAGGTCGCTCTCCTCGTCCTCGACGGCGAAGCGCTCGCCGTCCGCCTCGGACAGGTTCCGGGCCAGGAAGACCCGTACGGCCTCGTCACAGCCGCCCGGAGTGGTGTACACGTCGGTCAGCACGCGCCAGTCCTCGGCCTTGACGTGCGCCTCCTCGTACAGCTCGCGCTGGGCCGCGTGCAGCGGGTTCTCACCGGGCACATCGAGCAGTCCGGCCGGGATCTCCCACAGCTTCTGCCGGACCGGGTGGCGGTACTGGCGGATCAGCAGGACCCGGTCCTCCTCGTCGAGGGCGAGCACGCCCACCGAGCCGGGGTGCACCTGGTAGTCGCGGCGGACCACCGCGCCGTCGGGCATGACCACCTCGTCCGTGCGGACGGAGGTCTTGTTCCCCACGAAGGGAGTCTCGGTCGCCCGGATCTCCCACTCCTCCGGGCTGTCCTTGATCGTCATGCCCTGTCCTTCCGCGTGCACACGAGAAACCGGGGCGCCCACCGTGCGAGGCGCACCCCGGCCACCGTACCGCCGGTGTGTTACTCGGAATCGCGTTCCGCACCGTTGCTCGGAATCGTGCTCCGCCGCACCGCCGCCTGCACGAGACCGGCGAACAGCGGGTGCGGCCGGGTCGGGCGCGAGCGCAGCTCCGGGTGCGCCTGCGTGGCGACCAGGTAAGGGTGCACTTCGCGCGGGTACTCGACGTACTCGACGAGCTTGCCGTCCGGCGATGTCCCGGAGAACACGATGCCCGCCTTCTTCTCCAGCTCCGCGCGGTAGGCGTTGTTGACCTCGTAGCGGTGGCGGTGGCGCTCCTCGACGTACTCCTTGCCGTCGTAGACCTCGCGCACGATCGAGCCCTCGGCCAGCTTCGCCGGGTACATGCCCAGCCGCATGGTGCCGCCCATGTCGCCGTCGCCGGCGACGATGTCGAGCTGTTCGGCCATGGTGGAGATGACCGGGTGTCCGGTGGCGGAGTCGAACTCGGTGGAGTTGGCGTCCGGGATGCCGGCCAGGTTGCGCGCGGCCTCGATCACGATGCACTGCAGGCCCAGGCACAGGCCGAGCAGCGGGATCCGGTTCTCGCGGGCGTAGCGGATCGCGCCGACCTTGCCGAGCACGCCGCGGTCGCCGAAGCCGCCCGGGATGCAGATGCCGTCGACGTCGGCGAGCTGGGCCTGCGCGCCGGCCGGGGTCTTGCAGTCGTCCGAGGTGACCCACTTGATCTTCACCCGGGCCCGGTTGGCGAAGCCGCCCGCGCGCAGCGCCTCGGTGACCGACAGGTAGGCGTCGGGCAGGTCGATGTACTTGCCGACCAGGGCGAGGGTGACCTCGTGCTCGGGCTTGTGGACGCGGTCGAGCAGGTCGTCCCAGGTCGTCCAGTCCACGTCACGGAAGGGCAGGTCCAGCTTGCGGACGACGTAGGCGTCCAGGCCCTCGGTGTGCACGACCTTCGGGATGTCGTAGATCGAGCGGGCGTCGGGGCAGGCGACCACGGCGGCCTCGTCGACATCGCACATCAGCGAGATCTTGCGCTTGATCGCGGTGGGCACCTCGCGGTCACAGCGCAGGACAATGGCATCAGGCTGGATACCGATGTTCCGGAGGGCCGCGACCGAGTGCTGGGTCGGCTTGGTCTTCAGCTCACCGGAGGGTCCGATGTAGGGGAGCAGCGAGATGTGTACGACGAAGACGTTGTCCCGGCCCACCTCGTGCCGTACCTGGCGGACGGTCTCCAGGAACGGCAGCGACTCGATGTCGCCGACGGTGCCGCCGACCTCGGTGATCACGACGTCCACCTCGTCGGTGGCCATGCGCCGGATGCGGTGCTTGATCTCGTTGGTGATGTGCGGGATGACCTGCACCGTGTCGCCCAGGTACTCGCCGCGGCGCTCCTTGGCGATCACGGTCGAGTAGACCTGGCCCGTGGTGACATTGGCGCTGCCGTCCAGGTCGCGGTCGAGGAAGCGCTCGTAGTGTCCGATGTCCAGGTCGGTCTCGGCGCCGTCGTTGGTGACGAACACCTCACCGTGCTGGAAGGGGTTCATCGTGCCCGGGTCGACGTTCAGGTACGGGTCGAGCTTCTGCATCACGACGCGCAGCCCCCGGGCCTTGAGCAGCATGCCGAGGCTGGAGGCGGTGAGGCCCTTGCCGAGCGAGGAGGCGACACCCCCGGTGACGAAGATGTGCTTGGTCGTCGTGGCTGTGTTGGTCCTGAAAGCAGCGTGCGGCATGGCCAAGAGGGGGCTCCCGTGGTCGCGGTCTGAGGTGCGGTGCGGCTCCGGTCCGGAGACTTCCGGGGTGCCGTCGCTGCGGTTCGGGGGACCCCTTGCCTTCGTAATCTTCGTATTTCCGTCGGGGGTGCCCACCGGTCCACGGGCTACCAGGGTATCAGCGCCGTGGGGACATGACTCCCGGCCACGCTCCGCGCACACGTCGACACGGGCACGCACCGCTTACCCGGTTCTCACCCATTGCTCACTCGTTCGGCTCATACAGGTTGCCCGGAGCGGCACGCAGATCATCTACGT
This sequence comes from Streptomyces sp. NPDC004629, assembly GCF_042873595.1. Lineage (NCBI taxonomy): Bacteria > Bacillati > Actinomycetota > Actinomycetes > Kitasatosporales > Streptomycetaceae > Streptomyces > Streptomyces sp. NPDC004629. The sequence goes on from NZ_JBIALO010000005.1 coordinate 345,399, forward strand.
GCGTCGTATCCTGCTCGGACACTCGCTGCCGAGCCCGGCCGGCAACACGGCACACCCCCGCCCGTATCCACCGGAACAACGAGAGCTCGTCAGTTCGTTGAGTTGTGATTGTCGTTTTGCCTCAGGGCCGGGCGGCTGATTTGCTTCAAAGCTCAACGACGCATAACAACACCCCTTGACCGCAATTAGCGACAACCCCGTTCCGGGGTGACGTGGCCGTTCGACTGGAGTTGCACGTGGCCGGGCGCATCGAAGATTACGCACTCATCGGAGACATGCAGACAGCGGCGCTGGTCTGCCGGGACGGCACGGTGGACTGGTTGTGCCTGCCCCGCTTCGACTCGCATGCCATCTTCGCCGGCCTGCTCGGCACCGAGGAGCACGGATTCTGGCGGCTCGGCCCCGCCCACGCCGCCGACGCCCAGCCGCCCACGGCCGCCCGGCGCACCTACCGCGGCGACTCGCTGATCCTGGAGTCGGAGTGGGACACCCCGCGCGGCACCGTCCGTGTGACGGATTTCATGCCCCCGCGTGACGGCGCCCCGCAGCTGATCAGGATCGTCGAGGGCGTCACCGGCCGGGTGCCCATGCGCTCCGCCCTGCGGATGCGCTTCTCCTACGGCAGGGTCGTGCCCTGGGTGCACAAGCACGAGGGGCGCACGGTCGCGGTCGCCGGACCGGACTCGGTGTGGTTCGACACCGCCGCGGAGACCTACGGCAAGTCGCTCACGACGTACGCCGACTTCACGGTCGCCCCCGGCGACCGGATCGCGTTCACCATCTCCTGGCAGCCCTCGCACCGGGAACCGCCCGGGCTGCCCGAGCCGGAGCAGTCGCTGGCGGCGACCGAGGAGTTCTGGCGCGAGTGGGTCGAGCACTGCACCTACCACGGGCCCTACCGGGAGGCGGTGATCCGCTCCCTGATCACGTTGAAGGCCCTGACGTACGCCCCGACGGGCGGCGTCGTCGCCGCGCCCACGACGTCGCTGCCCGAGGACATCGGCGGCGTGCGCAACTGGGACTACCGCTACACCTGGCTGCGGGACGCGGCGATCACCCTGTCCTCGCTGCTGCGCACCGGCTACCGCGAGGAGGCCCGCGCCTGGCGCGAGTGGCTGCTGCGGGCGGTGGCAGGCGACCCGGAGAACCTGCAGATCATGTACGGCATCGCGGGCGAGCGCGAGCTGGGCGAGGCGGAACTGGACTGGCTGCCCGGCTACGAGAAGTCCGCCCCGGTCCGGGTCGGCAACGGCGCCGCACACCAGCTCCAGCTCGACGTGTACGGCGAGGTCACCGAGGCCCTGCACCTGGCCCATATGACGGGCCTGGCCCGCAACGACTACGCCTCGCTGCTCCAGCTGAAGCTGATCCGCTACCTGGAGGACCACTGGGACGAGCCGGACGAGGGCATCTGGGAGGTGCGCGGCCCGCGCCGCCACTTCGTGCACTCCAAGGTGATGGCCTGGGTCGCGGTGGACCGCACCATCAAGCTGATCGAGTCCGGTGACGCGGACGGCCCGCTGGAGCGCTGGCGCGAACTGCGCGACGACATCCACCGGGACGTGTGCGAGCGGGGCTACGACAAGGAACGCAACACCTTCACACAGTCCTACGGCTCCAAGGAGCTGGACGCCTCCCTGCTGCTGATCCCGCAGATGGGCTTCCTGCCGCCGGACGACAAGCGGGTCATCGGCACCATCGAGGCGATCCAGCGGGAGCTGTCCACTCCGGACGGCTTCATCCTGCGCTACCCCACCGAGGGCGAGCACAAGGGCGTCGACGGCCTCCCGGGCGACGAGGGCGCCTTCCTCGCCTGCTCGTTCTGGATGGCGGACGACCTCGCGATGATCGGACGCGTGGACGAGGCACGCAAGCTGTTCGAGAAGCTGCTGTCGCTGCGCAACGACCTCGGTCTGCTCGCCGAGGAGTGGGACCCGACCCGCAAGCGCCAGGTCGGCAACTTCCCGCAGGCCTTCAGCCACGTCCCGCTGATCGACACGGCCCTGCGCCTGACGGCCTCGGGCGCCTACGGCGGCTGACCCCGACCGGACGACGCGCCCGCCCTAGGCTGGAAGCGGAGCCTGCCCTGCTCGGGAAGGGGGCGGCCATGGGTTTCCGCTCGACGGCGGGCGCCGCCCTCGCCGCACTGCGCACGGATCTCGCCGGTGACGTGTTCGCCCCGGGCGACGCCGGCTACGACGCGGCCCGTGCCGTGTTCAACGCCGCCGTCGACCGGCGGCCCGCGGTGATCGCGCGATGCGCGGACGCCGCGGACGTCGTCCGTGCCGTGCGCTTCGGCCGGGACCTGGACCTGCACATCGCGGTGCGCGGCGGCGGGCACGCGGTGGCGGGCACGGCCCTGGGCGATGGGGCGCTCGTGGTCGATCTGCGGCGCATGCGCGGGGTGACCGTGCGCCCCGCGGCGGCGACGGCGCGTGTCGAGGGCGGGGCCACCCTGCGCGATCTGGACCGGGCCGCCGGGCGGCACGGGCTGGCGAGCAGCGGCGGGTGCGCCCCCGGCATCGGCGTCGCGGGCTTCGTGCTGGGCGGCGGCACCGGCCGGCTGGACCGCGCCTTCGGGCCCGCCGTCGACGACCTGCTCGGCGTGGAGCTGGTCACGGCCGACGCCGAGCGGGTGCGGGCGAGCACCGACGAGAACCCCGAGCTGTTCTGGGCGCTGCACGGCGGCGGCGGCAACTTCGGCATCGCCACCGCGCTCACCCTGGGCCTGCACGCCCTGCCCGAGTTCTCCCTCGCCCTGGTCGTGGGCCGGCCGGAGCACGGCCGGGACCTGGTGCGCGCCTACCGCGAGGTCATCGCCGCCGGCCCCGACGAGGCGGGCGGCGCCGTCCTGTACGCCACCGGCACACCCGCGCCCTTCCTGCCGGAGCGCCTGGCCGGGCGGCCGGTGTGCGCGGCACTGCTGACGTACGCGGGCGGCCCGACGGGGCTGCGCCGGCTCGCCGCGCCGCTGCTCGCGCTTCCCCACGAGGCGGACTTCGCCGGGCCGGTGCCGTACGCCGCCGCCCCGTATCCGCCCGCCGTGCCGCCGGGGTTGCGCCACCACTGGTCGGCGGAGTGCCTTACGGATCTGCCCGACGACCTGGTGGACGTCTTCTGCGCCCGCGCACGGAGCATGCCTGCGGCGACCGGCAGCCGGTATCTGCTCGTCGCGCGGGGCGGCGCCTGCGCCGCGGGACCCGCCGACCTCCCGGTGGCCCACCGGCGCGCGCCCTGGCTGGTGCACCCCTGCGCGATGTGGGCGGACCCGGCCGGCGACGAGCGGGCCGCGGCCTGGGTCCGCGGCGCCCGCGCCGACGTCGGGCCGTGGCGGACCGGGGCCGTCTGCCTCACCCTCATCGGCGACGAGGGGCCCGAGCGGGTGCGGGCGGGGCTGGGCGCCGGGAACACCCTGCGCCTGGCCAAGGTCAAGCGCCGCTACGACCCGGACAACGTGTTCCGGTTCAACCCCAACATCCGGCCGGTGTAGCCGGGACCGAAGATGTCCAGAACGGGTTCGCGCAGGTAGCGTCCGCTGCATGGACAGCCGTACGGACAGCAGAGCGGACAGCGGATTCGACACGCAGGGCGCCGGGATCACCGTTCAGCGGGCGCTCGAACTGCCCGGGCTGCGCAGCGGGCTCCCGGAGATCCTGGCGGGCGCCGACCGGCTGGGGAGTACGGTCCGCTGGGTGCACGCGGGCGAGGTGCCCAACATCGCCTCCCTGCTCAAGGGCGGCGAGCTGCTGCTCACCACGGGCTATGGCCTGGGCACCCGCCCCGCCGAGCAGCGCGCGTTCGTACGCACCCTCGCCGAGCGTGGCATCGCCGCCCTCGTGGTGGAGCTGGGCCCGCGGTTCACCCGGCTGCCCGCCGCCCTGGTGGACAGCGCCCGCGGCGCCGGGCTGCCGCTTGTGCAGCTGCACCGCGAGGTGCCGTTCGTGGCGGTCACCGAGGAGATCCACACCGAGATCGTCAACGGCCACTACGCGCTGCTCCAGCGCGCGGAGGAGGTGCACCGGCGCTGCACCGAGGCGCTGCTGGGCGGCGGCGGGGTGCCGCAGGTGCTGGAGATCCTGGCCGGCTTCAGCGGCAACCCGGTCTTCCTGGAGACCGCGGACGGCCGGCTGCTGTACGCGGCCGGGGCCGGGCCCGAGGGCGCGGACCCGCTCCAGGTGTGGGAGGGGCTGCGCGGCCAGCACCAGGACGCCCCGCCGCCCGCCGGTGCGGTGCTGGTGGATGTGCCGGGGGGCGGCCCGGGTCCGGGGTCGGTGCGCGCCCGGCTCGTGCTGCTCCCGGTCCGCGCCCCGCTCGCGCCCGTGCACCGCATGGCCGCCGAGCAGGCCGCGGGCATCCTGGCCGTGGTGCTGATGCAGGCACGCCAGGAGGAGGAGCTGGCGGCGCGCGGCCGGGGCGACTTCCTCAGCGACCTCGCGGAGGGCCGCATCGCCGCCGAGGACGCGCCCGCGCAGGCCCGGGTGCTGGGCTTCAAGCCCGGCAGCAGCCCGCTGCTGCCGGTCGTGATGCGGCTCGGCGAGGCCCTGGCGCCGGGCGGAGGCACCGCCCGTACCGGCGGGTCCGCAGGCGGCGGCTGGGCCGTCCTGGCCCGCGCGGTCGCGGAGGAGCTGGCCGCGCTGGGCATGCCGGTGCTGCTGGGCGTGCGGCCGGTCGAGGGCCGGGTTCCGCTGCTGCTGGGGCTGCGCTCGGAGGCGGAGCGGCCGGCGGTCGCGGACCGGGTCGCCGTGGCGCTGCGGGCCGGGGTGGAGCGGGCGGGCCTGCACCGGCCCGGCGCCCGGCCGCCCGTGGTGGTGGTCGGGGTGGCCGGCGGCTGGGCGTCCGCGTCGGCCGGGCTGCGGCACGCGGCGGAGACGGCGACGGCGGCGCAGGGCCTCGCGGACCGCCCCTGGTACGACGCGCGCCGGCTGGACATCGACCTCCTGCTGTGGCGGCTGCGCGGCCACCCGGACCTGGCGGCCTTCGTGGACCGGGCGATCGGCCCGCTGCGCGACCACGACCGCCGGTCCAAGCCGCCGTTGCTGCCCACGCTGGAGACCTATCTGGCGCATGCGGGCCGCAAGGCCGAGACCGCCCGCGAGCTGCATCTGAACCGGCAGACCCTGTACAACCGGCTCGCCCGCATCGGGGAGTTGCTGGGCACCGACCTGGACGACCCGCAGACCGTACTGGCCCTGAGCCTGGCCCTGCGGGCACGCCGGCACGTGTCCTGACGGCTGCTCAGGCCATCGGCTGGGGCTGGGTCAACTCGTCGTAGACGCTGAGGACCTGAGCGACCGTCTCGTCCTCGGTGGGCCAGCAGGCGGCCTGTCGTACGCCCTTGTCCTTGAGCCGCTCGCGGCGTTCGGGGTCGCCGAGCAGCCGGACGACGGCGTCGGCGAGCGCCTCGGGGTCGCCGTACGGGACGAGTTCGGCCGCCTCGCCGACCAGGTCGGGGATGCCGCCGACGGCGGTCGCGACGAGCGGCACCCGCGCGTGCAGTGCCTCCTGGGCGAGCACCGGGCGGGACTCCCACCTGCTGCACAGCAGCGCGATGTCGGCGGCGGCGAGCAGTCCGTCGGCGTCCTCGCTGCGGCCGATGAGCCGGACCGGCAGTTCCTCGTCCTCGATGCGGCGCGTCAACTCGCCGCGCAGCGGGCCCTCGCCCGCGATGACGAGCAGCGGCACCGGGTCGAGGCCGCGCCAGGCGCGCGCCGCGTCCAGCAGCACGTCGTATCCGCGGTACCGGTCGAGGGAGCCGACGGCGACCAGCAACGGGCGGCCGGTGGCGCCGAGTTCGGCCCGCACCTTGGGGGACGGCGGGTCCGGTTCTGCGGGCTCGGCGGGCCGGCTCGGCCGGGCCAGGGATACCCCGGCGAGCCGGGCGTCCCGGGCGCCGGTCCTGCGGGCCACGTCCACCAGGTCCGAGGAGGTGCCGAGCACCACGGTGGCGGCCCGTGCCACCCGGCGCTCCAGCAGCCGCAGCAGATGCGCGCGGGCGCCCTCGGCCCGCACCCGGTCGTGCCAGGTGACCACGAACGGGGTGCGGCGTCCGCTGAGCGCCAGCACGGCGCGGAAGGAGGCGTGCAGCCCGTGGGCGTGCACCAGGTCGGCGCCGGTGCAGGCGGCGCGCAGCGCGGCCACGGACGCCGGGTCGCTGCTGCGCGGGACGTGGACGTGGTCGGCGCCGACACCGCTGAAGTCGTAGGCGCGATCGGCCTCGACGGGGGCGCACACCGTGACCCGCACGCCCCGCGCGACCAGCCCCGCGGCCAGCGAACGCACATGCGCGCTGCTGCCGGCGTTGCCCCCGCCCAGCACTTGGACGGTGCGCAGCGGCGACTGTCCGTGCGGTGCGGTACTGCTCACGGGGGTCACGTGGCCGGGGCTCCTGATTCGGCGTGGGGCGAGTACGAAGAAACGTACAGAAGGTATCGGGTGGCGGGGGTGTTCCGCGCGCGCCTCCCGCGCGCACCGCGTTCCCTGCCAAGGATGCCAGCTCAGACGGGTGTTGGGGGAATTCGGGGCAGGCGTAGGGCGCGAACCACCGGAGCAGTGCGCCGGAGCGCATCACCCACACGAGCGACCCTCCGAAGACCCGACCGAACCCCCACCCGCCCACCTCGCACCGCCCAGCAGGACGGACCGCCCGGCCGGCTCGGAGCGCCCAGCGGGCCCGGCCCGAGCGAACCGGCCAGTTCTGAACCGGCCAGTGCTGACCGGCCTGCCGGCTCGGGCCATCCTGCCGACTCGGACCGCCCCGTCGCTCGGAGCGTCCCGTCAGCTGCCGTCACCCGGCCGGCTCCGGCCGGGGCCGGTGGCGTGGGCCCAGGTGGTGATGCCGGCCTCGTGCACGGCCGCTGCCAGGACGGCGACGGCGTGCGCCGTCGGTCCCGCACGGCCGCGTCCGCGACGACCGCGGCGGCAGGGACGAGGGATCCGCCGACCGGCCACGTGTGATCACCGGTGTGCCCCCGGCGCCCCGCCGCTATCCGTCGGCCCGGGCCGCGGCCAGCAGTTCCTCCGCGTGCGCCCGCGCCGTCTCGGAGTCCTCCTGACCGGCCAGCATCCGGGACAGCTCGCGAATGCGGTCCTCGCCCTCCAGCACCTTCACACCGGACCGGGTCACCGAGCCGTCGTTGGTCTTCTCGACGAGCAACTGCCGGTCGGCAAAGGCGGCCACCTGCGGCAGGTGGGTGACGACCACGACCTGCGCCGTCTTGGCGAGCCGGGCCAGCCGGCGCCCGATCTCCACCGCCGCCTTGCCGCCGACACCGGCGTCGACCTCGTCGAACAGATACGTCGGCACCGGGTCCGTGCCCGCGAAGACGACCTCCACCGCGAGCATCACCCGCGACAGCTCACCGCCGGACGCCCCCTTGGCGATGGGCCGGGGCGGCGCGCCCGGGTGCGGGGCGAGCAGCAGCTCCACCTCGTCCACGCCCGACGGTCCGTAGGCGACCGCGCGCCCGCCTACCTCGACGCCTTCCGGGTCCTCGGTCTGCCGGATGGCGAAGGAGACGCGCGCGTGCGGCATGGCGAGCGAGGCCAGCTCGGCGGTCACTGCGGCCGCGAACCGTTCGGCGGCCTCCGTGCGCGCGTCCGTCAACGCCTGGGCGAGACCGCCCAGTTCGCTGCGCAGCGCGTCCCGCTCCGCGGTCAGCTCGTCGATCCGCTCGTCGTCGCCGTCGAGTTCGGTCAGCCGCGCGGCACCCTGCTCGGCCCAGCCGAGCACGGAGGTGATGTCGTCGCCGTACTTGCGCGTCAGGGCGCCCAGCGCGGCCCTGCGCTCCTCCACGGCCGCGAGCCGCAGCGGATCGGCGTCCAGGTCGTCGGCGTACCCGGCCAGCTCACCCGCCACGTCACCCAGCAGGATCCCGATCTCGCCGATCCGATCGGCGAGCGCGGCCAGCGCCGGGTCGTGGGAGCGTACCGCCTCCAGGGCGCGGTGCGCGCCCGCGACCAGGGTGGACGCGTCGATGCCCTCGGGGTCCTCGGGGTTGCCCGCGAGAGCGGCGTGCGCGGCGGTCGCGGCCGAGGACAGCGCCTCGGCGTGCCCGAGCCGTTCCGCCTCCTCCGCGAGTTCCACGTCCTCGCCGGGCCGGGGCTCGACGCCGGCGATCTCGTCGAGCCCGTAGCGCAGCATGTCGGCTTCCTGGGCGCGCTCACGCGCGCGTGTGACGATCTCCTCCAGTTCGGTCGCGACCGCCCGCAGCCTCCGGTACGCCTCCGTGTACTTGGCGAGCGGCCCGGCGACCGCGCCGCCCGCGTACCGGTCCAGGGCCTGCCGCTGCCGGGACAGCTTCAGCAGCCCCTGCTGGTCGGTCTGCCCGTGCACGGCGACCAGTTCGTCGGCCAGCTCGGCCAGCACCCCGACGGGTACGCTGCGCCCGCCGAGGTGGGCCCGCGAGCGTCCCTCGGCGGAGACGGTACGGCTGATGAGCAGCGCCCCGTCGTCCAGCTCGGCCCCGGCCTCCTCCGCGCGCACGGCGGCGGACGCGTCCGCGGGGACGGTCACCCGCCCCTCGACCACGGCCTTCTCGGCCCCGATCCGCACGAGCGCCGGATCGGCGCGCCCGCCCAGCAGCAATCCCAGGCTGGTGACCACCATGGTCTTGCCGGCACCCGTCTCACCGGTGACAGCGGTGAACCCGGGCGACAGCTCGACCACGGCGTCGTCGATGACTCCGAGCGACCGTATCCGCATCTCCTCCAACACGGACACGACCATACGAGGTCCAAGCGAAGAAGTGCGACGGCCCCCGCCCCTATCGTGTGAAGGCGCAGATGACGATTACGCATCGCCACCACCCACACACCCCGGGCCCGATAAGCGCCCCGAAGGGGCGCGGGGAACTGCGCGACCAGCCACAACGCCGCCGCAGACAAACAACAACGCGACACCGCCCCACCCAGTGGAGCGCCTAGTGCGGGGCCCCCCGCCATCCGGAGACCGGCAGCGCGAACTTCGCCACCAGCCGGTCGGTGAACGACGCGTGGTGCAACCGCGCCAGCCGCACCGGCACCGCACCCCGGCGCACCTCGACCCGCGCCCCGGGCGGCAGTTCGATGGTGCGCCGCCCGTCGCACCACAGCACCCCCGGCTGGATGTGCGGCAGCACCTCCACCGCGAGCACCGAATCCGGCGAGGTCACCAGCGGCTTCGCGAACAGTGCGTGCGCGGAGATCGGCACCATGAGCAGCGCCTCCACCTCGGGCCACACCACGGGCCCGCCGGCCGAGAAGGCGTACGCGGTCGACCCGGTCGGCGTCGACAGCACGATCCCGTCGCAGCCGAAGCCGGTCACGGGCCGCCCGTCGATCTCCAGCACGACCTCCAGCAGCTTCTCGGCCGACATCTTCTGCACGGCGGCCTCGTTCAGCGCCCAGTCCGTGTGCACGATGTCACCGTTGCGCAGCACCACGACGTCGACGGTCATCCGCTCCTCGACCTCGTACGCCCTGCTCACCACCCGGTCGACGACCTTGTCGAGGTCGTCCCGCTCGGCCTCCGCGAGGAAGCCGACCCGCCCGAGGTTGACGCCGAGCATCGGCACTCCGGAGGCCCGCGCGAACTCGGCCCCGCGCAGCAGCGTCCCGTCCCCGCCGAGGACGATCAGCAGCTCGCAGCCGTCGAGGCACTGCGGTGTGGCCTCCTTGACCAGCCCCACCTCCTCCGGCAGCGGCAGATCGACCGCCTCGTGCTCCAGCACGCGTACCCCGATGCCGGACCGCAGCAGCCCCTTGACCACCAGTTCGGCGCTGCGGATCGCCGCGGGGCGCCCGGTGTGGGCGAGCAGGAAAACAGTACGAGCGTGGTTGTGTGTCAACGCGGCCCCTCCGCCACTGCACGGTCAACATCGGCCGGGTCCAGTTCCGGTGCCCCGGCCCGCAGCCAGAGAAAGTACTCGACATTGCCGGACGGCCCGGGCAGCGGACTTGCGGTGACCCCGTGGGCCCCGAGTCCCAGCTCCCACGCCTTGGCGGCCACTGCGCGCACGGTCTCGGCCCGCAGCTGCGGGCTGCGCACGACTCCCCCGCTGCCCAGCCGCTCCTTGCCCACCTCGAACTGCGGCTTGACCATCATCACCAGGTCGGCGTCCGGCGTCGCACACCGCTTCAGGGCGGGCAGCACCAGCCCGAGCGGAATGAAGGACAGATCCCCCACGACAAGATCCACAGGCTCCCCATCGATCGCTTCAAGCGTCAACTCGCGTACGTTCGTACGGTCCTTGACGGTGACGCGTTCATCGTTGCGGAGGGACCAGGCGAGTTGTCCGTATCCGACGTCGACGGCGACGACGTGCGCGGCACCCGCGCGCAGCAGGACATCGGTGAAGCCGCCGGTGGACGCGCCGGCGTCCAGCGCCCGCCGGCCCTTGACGACGAGCCCTCGCGGCACAAAGGCCGCAAGTGCCCCGGCGAGCTTGTGGCCGCCCCGGGAGACATATTCCGGGTCGCCGTCGTCGGCGGCGACGACGATCGCCGCGGCGGTCTCGACCTGGGTGGCGGGCTTGGTCGCGACGGTCTTGCCGACCGACACGCGGCCGGCGGCGATCAGCTGGCTCGCGTGCTCGCGCGAGCGCGCGAGCCTGCGGCGGACCAGTTCCGCATCGAGACGGCGGCGTGCGACTCCTGCCACGTTCGGTTCAGCTCCTGACTTCGTACGGCCTCGGGGGCGCCGGCGGACCCGGGCGGGCGTCGAGCGCGGTGAGCGCGTCGCGCAGCCCCCTGTGTACATCCTCGTACACCTCGATGTGTCCGTCCGTGGCGAGGTGGTCGGCGTCCGCCAGCCGCTCCAGCCCGGCGTCGACGTCGGCGGTGCCGGTCGGGGTGCGCGGGACGTTCAGCGGTGCCGGGGCGGCCGGATCGGGCTCCGGGCCGTCGTCGGTGCCGGACCCGGGCCTGTACCCGTCTGCTGGCTCGTACCCGGGCCCGGACCCGTCCTCGGGCCGGTACTCGTCCTCTGGCCCGTACGGGGTCTCGTACGAGGTCTTGTGCGGGGTCTCGTACGGGATCTTGTGCGGGGTCTCGTACGGGATCTTGTGCGGGGTCTCGTTCCCGGTCCGGACCGGGGGCCGCGGATCCGGAACCGTCGCGTCCGCCCGGGGCCCGGTCTCGGGCGCAGTGTCGCTCATGCCCAGACGCTACCCCGAAGCGCTGGGGTACCGTCGGTCGCGATGGCCACGATCGAGGAGTGCCGCGCCGCACTCGAAAAACTTTCGGACACCATGCAGTCGGCCGAGGGCGATGTCCGTGACGCCGCGTCCCTGGACCGTTCGGTGAGCTGTCACATCACCGACCTGGACGTCACCTTCACCGGCCGGATGACCGGCGGCCGGATCAAGATCGACGAGACCCGCCAGGGGCCACCGGTCTCGAAGGCGCAGATCAGACTCGCCATGGCCGGCGAGGACCTGGTGGCCCTGGTCGACGGCGAGCTGCACTTCGCCAAGGCCTGGGGCTCGGGCCGGGTGAAGCTGGAGGCGAACCTGCTCGACCTGTTCCGGCTGCGCAAGCTCCTCTAGACCCGGCCCGCGGAACCCCGCCGGAACCCCCGTTCCAGACCCCGCTCGGCGACCGGCCCCCGGCGGGGGCTCAGAGGGCGTCGCCGGCCGTCACGCGTGCGCGTGCCTTGCGGGCCGCCGGAACCACCAGCGGGGTGCCCGTCTCCGGGTCGTCGATGACCTGGCAGCGCAGTCCGAAGACCTCCTCCACCAGTTCGGCGGTGACCACGTCGTCCGGCGCGCCCTCGGCGATGACCCGGCCGGCCCGCAGGGCGATGAGATGGGTGGCGTACCGGGCCGCGTGGTTGAGGTCGTGCAGCACCGCGACCAGGGTGCGGCCCTGCTGCTCGTGGAGTTCGGCGCACAGGTCGAGGACGTCGATCTGGTGCTGGATGTCCAGATAGGTGGTCGGCTCGTCGAGCAGCAGCAGCGGGGTCTGCTGGGCGAGCGCCATGGCAATCCACACCCGCTGCCGCTGACCGCCGGACAGCTCGTCGACATAGCGGTCGGCCAGTTCGGCGACGCCGGTCTGGGTCATGGACTCCCGCACCACCCGCTCGTCCTCGGCCGACCACTGGCGCAGGATCCCCTGGTGCGGATACCGGCCGCGGCCCACCAGGTCGCCCACGGTGATCCCGTCGGGGGCGATGGACGACTGGGGCAGCAGGCCCAGGGTGCGTGCGACCTGCTTCGCGGGCATCGACTGGATGACCTGCCCGTCCAGGAGCACCCGGCCCGTGGCCGGCTTCAGCATCCGTGACAGCGCCCGCAGCAGGGTCGACTTGCCGCACGCGTTCGGGCCGACGATCACCGTGAAGGAGTTGTCGGGGATCTCCACCGACAACTGCTCGGCGATGACGCGCTGGTCGTAGGCGAGGGTGACATTCTCGGCGGACAGGCGGTTCACGGTGCTCCTTCGGGTGTTCTCGTGCGGTGCGCCGCCGGGTTCGTGGACGCCGCTCATATCCGGCCCGCCCTGCGCTCGGTGACCAGCAGCCACAGCAGATAGCCGCCGCCGAGGACGCCGGTGACCACGCCGACGGGCAACTGGTCGGCGCCGAACACGCGCTGCGCGGCCCAGTCGGCGGTGACCAGCAGGGTGGCGCCCATGCACAGGGCGGGCACCAGGTTGGGGCCCGGCGAGCGGGTCAGGCGCCGGGCGAGTTGTGGCGCGGTGAGCGCCACAAAACTGACGGGCCCCGCGGCGGCGGTCGCGCCCGCGGTGAGCAGCACGGCCGCCACCAGCATCAGCATCCGTACCCGCTCGACACGGACTCCGAGGGCGTACGAGACGTCGTCGCCCATCTCCGTCATCCGCAGCCCCCGCGCGTTGACGAGGACGACCGGTACGAGGACGGCGCACAGTCCGAGCAGCGGCCAGACCTGGCTCCAGTCACGGCCGTTGAGGGACCCCGTCATCCACACGACGGCGCGGGCGGCGTCGACCAGGTCGGCCTTGGTGAGCAGATAGCCGTTGACGGCGGTGACGACCGCGTTGACGCCGATGCCGACCAGGACCAGCCGGTATCCGTGCACGCCCCGCTTCCAGGCGAGCAGATAGATGGCGAGCCCGGTGAGCAGACCGCCGGCCAGCGCGCCGACGGTGACCGAGGCGGCTGACCCGGACATCAGCACGATCACGACGAGCGCGCCCGCCGTGGAGCCCTGCGAGAGGCCCAGCACGTCCGGGCTGCCCAGCGGGTTGCGCGACACGGACTGGAACAGGGCGCCGCCGAGGCCGAGCGAGGCGCCGACCAGCAGGCCGACCAGGACGCGCGGCAACCGCAGTTCGTTGACGATGAACTCCTGGAACGGGGTGCCGTCCCCGGCCAGCGTGCGCAGGACGTCGCCGGCCGGGATCGCGGCGTCGCCGGTGCCGATCAGCATCACGCTCGCGGCGCCGGCGGCGACGAGCAGCAGGACGACGACGATCAGGGCGCGCGGATCCAGCCGCAGGGACAGCCCTCCCGGGGTGCGCACGGCGCGGCCCGCGCGGCTCACGCGGCTCGTCTGATGGGTCTTCACAGCTGCGCCGTCCTCCGCCGTCGTACGAGAAAGATGAAGACCGGGCCGCCGATGATCGCGGTGACGATGCCCACCTGGAGTTCCGAGGGGCGCGCGACGACCCGTCCGAGGACATCCGCGCCGAGCAGCAGCACGGGCGACAGGACGGTCGCGTACGGCAGGATCCAGCGCAGGTCGGGGCCGGTGAAGGAGCGCACGGCATGCGGCACCATCAGGCCGACGAACACGATGGGCCCGCAGGCCGCGGTCGCGGCGCCGCACAGCACGGTCGCGGCGAGCATGGCCAGCGCGCGGGTGCGGTTGAGGTTGGCGCCGAGGGCGCGGGCGGTGTCGTCGCCCATCGCGACGGCGTTCAGCGGCCGGGCGAGCAGCAGCGCGAGGATGGTGCCGGAGGCGAGGAACGGCAGGACCTGCACGATGGTCGAGTCGGTGGCCGAGGCCAGCGAACCCACCGTCCAGAAGCGCATCTTGCCCAGCGCCGCGTCGTCCGTGATCATCACGGCCTGGAGATAGCCGTAGAGGGCGGCGCTGATCGCCGTACCGGCGAGCGCGAGCCGCACGGGGGTGGCGCCCCGGCTGCCGCCGAGGAACCACACGAGCGCACCGACGGCGGCGGCACCCGCGAACGCGAACCACACGTAGCCGTTCAGGCTGGTGACGCCGAAGAAGGTCATGGCCGTGACGACCGCGGCGGACGCGCCCGCGTTGATGCCGAGCAGTCCGGGGTCCGCCAGCGGGTTGCGGGTGAGCGCCTGCAGCACCGCCCCGGACAGGCCGAGCGCGGCGCCGACGAGCAGTCCGAGGACGGTGCGGGACAGCCGCTGGTCCACGACCACGTCGCCGTACGTGCCCGCATCGTGGAACAACCCGTGCCAGACCTGCTCCAGCGACAGCTCTTTCGCCCCGATCGCGATGCTCGCCAAAGCGACGAGCAGCAGGATCGCGACGGCGACCAGGAGCCCAAGGGCCCGCGCCGTACGGCGGGTTGGGGGCGCGGAGGCATGCTCCGAGCGCTCTTCGGGAGGACTGTCGACCAACACGTGGTTAGGTTAGCCTACCCTCGCATCACTTCTCGATGCCGAGTCCCCGCCCCGGCCGCCCGCCTCAGAGCGCGAGCCGCGCCAGCGCCTTACCCCCGTCCAGCTCGCAGGAACCCCCGCCGGCCGCCGTCCAGGCCGCCGCGCACAGGGCGCGCAGCCCGTCCACCGCCGCGCCGTCGCCCGTCAGCTCCAGCCGGCCGTCGGTGGCCGTCGCCGTCCAGCCCGCGCAGCAAAAGCCCGCACCGTCCTCGGCGACCTCGGGCTGTTCCGTGAGCAGACCGCGCAGGTCGGCGTCCACATAGGTGGGCCGGTGCCGCGGCGGCGCGGCGAGCAGCTGCGCCGCGTCGGTGACGCCCGTCAGCACGAGCAGCGAGTCGACAACGCCGTTGAACGCACCCTCGATGTCCGTGTCCAGCCGGTCCCCGACGACCAGCGGCCGCACCGCTCCGGTCCGCAGGATCGTCTCCCGGTGCATGGGCGGCAGCGGCTTGCCGGCCACCTGCGGCTCGGCGCCCGTCGCGATCCGTACCACCTCCACCGCCGCACCGTTGCCCGGAGCGATCCCGCGTCCGCTCGGAATCGTCAGATCCGTGTTGGAGGCGAACCACGGCACGCCGCGCGCGACGGCGTAGCACGCCTCCGCGAAACGGCCCCAGGGCAGGTCAGGACCGCCGTACCCCTGCGCGACCGCCGCCGGGTCGTCGTCCGCGGACTCCACCGGTCGCAGTCCGCGCTCGCGCAGCGCCGACCGCAGCCCCTCACCGCCGATCACCAGCACCCGCGCGCCCGGCGGCACCTGCTCGCCGATCAGCCGCGCCACCGCCTGCGCCGAGGTGATGACGTCCCCGGCCCCCGTCGGGATGCCCAGCTCGGTCAGGTGCACGGCCACGGTGTCCGGCGTGCGCAGCGCGTTGTTCGTGACGTACGCCAGATGCATTCCGCCCGTGCGGGCCGCCGCCAGTGACTCGACCGCGTGCACGATGGCGTTCCCACCCGCGTACACCACCCCGTCCAGATCGAGCAGCGCCGTGTCGTACGCCTCGTTCAGGGGCCGCCCACTGCCCTCGGGCCTCGTCCTGACGCCCTGGCTCATTCCGCATCGCTCCTCGCTGCGCCGTTTTCCTCCGATCATCCCGCATGGCACCGACGCACGTACGATGCCGGGATGAAGACAGCAGGTCACCCGGAAGCAAAGACGCGCCGCGGCCTGGAACTCACCCCGTTCCGCGGCCTGCGCTACGACCCCGAACGGGTCGGAAGTCTGGCCGCCGTGACGTCCCCTCCGTACGACGTCGTGGTCCGCCCGGACGGCGTGCGACACCTCCAGTCGGCCGATCCCCACAACATCGTCCGGCTGATTCTTCCGCAGGCGGACACGCCCACCGAAAGCAACAAACAGGCGGCCGAAACCCTGCACCACTGGCTGGCCGAGGGCGTGCTGACCCCCGACCCCGCACCGGGGCTGTACATCTACGAGCAGCGCGACGGCGACGGCATGCTCCAGCGCGGCATCATCGGCGCCCTGCGCCTGTCGGAACCGGCCGAGGGCGTCGTCCTGCCGCACGAGGAGGTCATGCCGCCCGTCGTCGCGGACCGCGCCGCCCTGATGCGCGCCACCTGCGCCAACCTCGAACCGCTGCTGCTGACCTACCACGGCAACGGCTCCGCGGCCGATGTCGTGGAACGCACCGCCCTGCGCGCCCCGCTGCTCGCCACCACCACCGAGGACGGCTTCCGCCACCTCCTCTGGTCGGTCACCGACCCCGACGACATGGCCCGCGTGCAGACGGACCTCGCCCACCACCAGGCCCTGATCGCCGACGGCCACCACCGCTGGGCCACCTGTCTGCGGCTCCGCGCGGAGCATCCGTCGCCCAGCCCCTGGGACTACGGACTGGTCCTCCTGGTCGACACGGCCCGCTATCCGCTGCGCGTCCGCGCCATCCACCGACTGCTGCACGGGCTGCCGGTGGCGAACGCGCTGTCCGCCCTGGACGGACTCTTCCGGGTACGCCACCTGACGACGCCGCTGCCGGACGCGCTGGCGGCCCTGGCCGAGGCGGCGGGCGCCGGCAACGCCTTCCTGCTCGCGGGCGACGGCGCCTTCCACCTCGTCGACCGCCCGGACCCCGGCCTGCTGGCCCGTACGGTGCCCGCCGACCGCCCCGCCGCCTGGCGCGGCCTCGACGCCACGGTCCTGCACGCCACGCTCCTCGCCCACGTCTGGCGCATCCCCGAGGACTCACCGGCGCACATCGCCTACATCCATGACACGGCCGCCACCGTCGCGAAGGCGGAGCGCGACGGCGGTACGGCGGTCCTGATGCACCCGGTCCACGAGGACGTCGTACGCGACCTGGCCCGACAGGGCGTGACGATGCCCCACAAATCGACATCGTTCGGCCCGAAGCCGGCATCGGGCCTGGTCCTACGGGTGCTGGACCTCTGAGCCACCGAGGCCCACGGGCGAAAGGGGCCGGTGCGGCCCCCTTTCGGCCGTGGGCCTGTGTCGACGGCGTACGTCAGTCCTTGTCGCCGTCGCCTTCCGGCGCGTCCTTCGCCGCGGCACCGCGCGGTCCCTCGGCACCGGCGGCGTCCTCGACGCCCTCGGCGCCCACCTGGTCGTCCAGCGCGTCGACGAACTCCACGCCGTCCAGCTCAGCCAGCCGGTCGGAGGCGTCCGTGCTGCCGTCCCGGTCGGCCTCGACGGCCTTGCCGAACCACTCGCGGGCCTGGTCCTCCCGCCCGGCGGCGAGCAGCGCGTCCGCGTAGGCATACCGCAGGCGCGCGGTCCACGGCTGTACCGAATGGGAGGCCAGCTCGGGGCTCTGCAGCGTCACGATGGCCGCCTCCAACTGGCCCATATCGCGCCGGGCACCGGCCGCGACGAGCCGCATCTCGACCTGCCCCGCCTTGTCCAGCTTGTGCACCTCGGGGGCACCGGCCATGTCGAGCGTCTTCTCCGGCCGCCCCAGCCCGCGCTCGCAGTCGGCCATCACGGGCCACAGATCCACGTTCCCCGTCATCCGCCGCGCGGCCCGGAACTCGGCGAGCGCCTCCGCGTACTTCTGGTTGGCGTACGCCGCGAACCCGGCCGCCTCCCGTACGGCGGCGACGCGCGACGCCAGGCGCAGGGCCACCTTGGAGTAGCCGTACGCGCCCTCGGGGTCCTCGTCGATCAGCCGGGCCACCATCACCAGGTTCCTGGCGACGTCATCGGCGAGCGTCTTGGGCAGGCTCTGCAGTTCCTGCCGTACGTCCTTGTCGATCTCGTCGCCCGTGACGTCCTCGGGGATCGGCAGCCGCTTGATCGGCTCACGGTCCCGGTCACGTTCACGGTCCTCACGGAAGCGGCTCCCGCCACCGCGCCGGTCGTCCCGACCACGGAACCCACCACCGGGACGGCCACCACGATCATCCCGACGGAAACCACGCCCCCGGTCGTCACGCCGGTCATCCCGCCGGTCGTCACGGCGGTCGTCCCGCCGGTCGTCACGTCGGTCGTCCCGAGCACGGAACCCACCGCGCTCACCACGGTCACCCCGGTCGTCACGCCGATCATCCCGCCGGTCGTCCCGAGCACGGAACCCACCGCGCTCACCACGGTCACCGCGGTCGTCACGCCGGAACTCACGCCGATCGTCGCGACGGTCGTCACGCCCGCGGAATCCGCCACGGTCACCACGCTCACCGCGGTCATCACGCCGGAAGCCACGGTCACGGTCGTCACGGCGGTCATCCCGACGGTCATCGCGGCGGAAGTCGGGGCGTTCTCCACCGCGCCGGTCGTCGCGACGATCGTCCCGCCGGAAGCCACGGTCACGGTCGTCACGGCGATCGTCACGGCGGTCATCCCGCCGGAAGCCACGGTCACGGTCGTCACGGCGATCGTCACGGCGGTCATCGCGGCGGAAGTCGGGGCGTTCTCCACCGCGCCGGTCGTCGCGACGATCGTCCCGCCGGAAGCCTCGGTCGCGGTCGTCCCGGCCACGGAAACCTCCGCGGTCACCCCGGTCGCCCCGGTAGTCGCCCCGCTGCTCACCGCGGCTGTCATCACGCCGGAAACCACCACGGTCGCCGCGGTCGTCCCGCCGGAAACCACGGTCGCGGTCATCACGGCCATGCTGACCACCACGGTCGTCGCGGCGGCCGTACCCGCCGTATCCGCCACGCTGGCCACGATCGTCGTCGCGGCGGTAGCGACGGTCGTCGTCGCGCCGCTCGCCCCGGTCACCTCGGTCGGCGCGCTCGCCTCGGTCGGCGCGCTCGCCTCGGTCGGCGCGCTCGCCTCGGTCGGCACGGTGGTCGCGGTCGTCACGGCGATACGACGGCCGATCCCCGTCGCGCCGGAAACCACGGCCGCGGTCGCCGCCGCGATCGTCTCGGCGGCCGTAACCGCCCCGCTCACCACGGTCGTTGCCACGCTGCGGGCCACCTCGGTAGCCGCCACGGTCACCGCGGTCACCACTGTCCCGTCGCCGCGGGTCGCGCTCCGGTCGCTCGTCGGGAGAGTTGGTGGACATGGTGACTCCTGTCTTCGGTACGCAAGCATTGTAAAAACAAAAGGACCCCTGGTCCCAGCTGAACGCTGGTGACCAGGGGTCCTCAAAGATTGTTCGGCGGTGTCCTACTCTCCCACAGGGTCCCCCCTGCAGTACCATCGGCGCTGTAAGGCTTAGCTTCCGGGTTCGAAATGTAACCGGGCGTTTCCCTCACGCTATGACCACCGAAACCCTAATGGTTTCGAGCGAACAAGCACACTCTTCAATTGTCTGTTCTACGGCTGTTCTACTCGAAGCCGGCAAACCGTTCGTTGCCTCAGAACTGACACAGTGGACGCGAGCCTCTATGGACAAGCCCTCGGCCTATTAGTACCGGTCACCTCCACCAGTTACCTGGCTTCCAGATCCGGCCTATCAACCCAGTCGTCTACTGGGAGCCTTAC